>JAFBAJ010000238.1 GCA_019247865.1 Acidobacteriota bacterium | reverse complement strand
CATCCGCAGGAGATCGCGCGCAACGAGCCTTCGAGCCTGCATCTCTCGACCAACGCCGCGGACATGATTATCATCACGCACGCGGCTTTTCGTCAGAGCATAGAGCCCCTGCGCCTGCTGCGTCAGAGCCAGGGATTACAGGTCACCGTGGCGGATGTCGAGGATGTCTACGACGAGTTCAGTTTCAGCACGCACACGCCGCAGGCGCTCAGGGACTTTCTGCAGCTCGCCAAAAATCAATGGCAGACCGCCCCGCACTATCTCCTGCTGGTTGGAGACGGAACGGCGGACCCGCGCAACTTTCTCGGCCTCGGCTCGGTTGATCTGGTGCCGACGATGATGGTTGACGCGACCTACACGGAGTCCGCGAGCGATGACTCGCTGGTGGACTTTGACAATGACGGTCTGGGGGAGATGGCCGTCGGACGTTTGCCCGTCGCGACCGTGCAGGACGCCACGCTGGTCGTGAACAAGATTCTTCAGTACGAGCAGTATGCCGTGGGCGACACCAAACAGCGCGGCGCGGTGATGGTCAGCGACCATTTTGACAGTTACGACTTTGTCAGCTTCACGAATCAGGTGCGCACGAGCCTGCCTCTGGACATGAACGTGCTCTACGTCAATCGCGATGACGGCGACACGCAGACCATTCACAATCAGATTATCAACGGAGTCAATCAAGGCCCGGGCGTGGTGAACTACCTGGGGCATGGTTCAGTGGGCGTGTGGACGAGCGCGCCGCTGCTCTCCGTCGAAGACGGGCAACTCTTTACCAACAGCCAGCACCTCTCGCTCTTTGTGATGATGACGTGCCTCAACGGCTCGTTCATAGAGGTCGGCACGGACAGCCTCGCCGAATCCATCATCAAGGCTCCGAACGGCGGCGCTGTCGCCGTCTGGGCTTCATCCGGCCTGACGGTTCCATACGGGCAGGTCGCCATCAGCCAGAAGTTCTACGAAGGGCTCTTTTCGGGGCAGGCCGCGCGTCTCGGCGACGCCGCCAAAGCGGCCAAGGCAGAGACGGCCGACATGGACATCCGCCGCCTCTCGATCTTCTTCGGCGATCCGGCGATGAGATTCAGATAAAAATTTCAGCCACAGATTTTCGCGGATACACACGGATTGATATGAACTTAACATCCGTGTGTATCCGCGAAAATCTGTGGCCTGTTTCAGCCGACGCAGGTCGGGTGGCCGCAGTCGCAGACGATCTTCTGCGATTCATCGACCGTGACGTTGGTCGTTTGGCCGACGCCTTCACAATAGGGGCTGCAAAAGTCGCTGCCCTCCGTCGCCGGGCAGTTGCAGACCCCGTGCGTGCAAATTTTTTCATCAGTCCCTTGAGCGTCCATTGTTACCTTTCTGTGCATCAGAAGAGTTTGATCTTCGCCTCACAGAATCTCATGCCGGGGCGGCAGGACGCAAAGCGAAAAAAGCAGAAGGACTTTCAGTGATGTACCAGCGATTCTTAACTCTTTTACTGTGCTGCCTCGTGTGCGTTCCCGGCTCTGCATCGCTCAGGGCGCAGCAGCCTACGGAATCCCTGCCCGGACTCTTGTGGAAGAAACGGCTTGAGCCGGCCCTGCGGAGCGAGGTCGAGTACCTCCACTTCAGCCCGGACGGCAAGTACCTGCTGGCGCAGGATCTGGACGGCATCACCGTGCTCTCGCGCGAGCCCTTCGCGGTGCTCTTCCAGATCGCGGCGACGGATATCTTCAACGCGCAGTTCACGCCGGACTCGCAGCAGGTCATCTTCTACAACGCAGAGATGCGTATCCAGACGTGGAGCATCAGTGAGCGCAAACAGGTCTCCGCGCAACAGCTCTCGGCGGCGAAGTCCTGCGAGCAGACGAAGCTCTCGCCCGACGGCAAGACCTTAGCTTGTCTGGAGTCCTCCGGCGATCTGGTCCTGTATGACATCGCTACGAGCGCACAGCTTTTTCGGAAAGACTCTTTCTACTCGGCCGTTGCCAATATCAGACAGGTGATCGTCAACATCGGCAGCCTCCGCAAGCTGGACACGGACGACTTGCGCATGAGTTTCATCGACATGGAGTTCTCGCCCGACGGGCGCTATTTTGTCTCCAGCTCGCTCGGCGCACAGGAGGATAACCTGCTCGAAAGATCGCCGACCGTGACCGGCGCTGCACAGAGCAACTATCCAGACGGGCGCACAGCGTCTCCGGAAAATAGTATTGTGGGCGCTGACGCCAGATTGGAATCCCGTTACAAGTTAGATAGTTTCAGAACGACCAATAACACGCTCGCCTTCGATCTCACGACGCGCAAACCCGTCTCGCCCGGCGGGCAGCTCAAGAACCTGCTGCTCGGCCGCTTCACTTTCATCGGCCCGGATCGCATCTTCGCCGTGAGCCCTGCGAAGGACCAGCCGGCGGCCATCGCGACCTTTCCCGCGGGCGAGATCGTCAAGCCGCTGCCGCAGCTTGGCGGCAAGCCGG
>JAFBAJ010000204.1 GCA_019247865.1 Acidobacteriota bacterium | reverse complement strand
CCCAGCCAGAGCACGCGCGCCGGGCCGCGCGGCGGGAAAGCTCCCGTCTCCGCAATCTGTAACTCAAAGGATCGAACCGCCGCCGCAGCCTTCGATGCAGCTTCCGACAGAGCTTCGACACGCGCACGCTCGATCTCGCCCAGAAATTTGAGCGTGATGTGGAGCGCCTCCGCACGCGCCCAGGACGCGCGCGCTCCCGGAAACAGCCCGCGTAACTCGGCGATGTGCGCAGAGACGCGCGCGCGCACTTCTTCCGGCAGCTCGACCGCGCAGAAGACTCGCCAGCGAGAATCTTGCTCTACTTTCATGTGCCGGGCACGAGCAGGAGCGAAACCGTCGCGGCCTTTTCGACGGCGGCCTTTGTGAAAGGGAAGGCGCGCGGCGACGCGGCCCGCCAGTCCGCGAGCTGATCCGTGTAGTGCTTGCTCGTCGGGTCTCCGCTTTCGCCGAGCGCGATGCCGTGGCGGCTCATGTCCCAATCGTCCGGCGTGGCGATGAAGCGCATCGAGACGGCTGCGCCGACGTTGACGCTGGAGATGCTGCCCTGTTGCGGGAAGGGGGCGACGGCGAATTGCAGGCCGATGAGCGGCGCGCGCGCGAGCGGATGCGCGAACGTGATCTGCTGATAATTGCCCCACGTCCATTTCGATTCATCCGCGCCGAGCTTCTTCGTCAACATCTCGCGCGCGTCCCGCTCGCAGGCCATGAAGAGCAGCGGATAGCTGCCGAACTCTTTGGGCAGCCACTCGCGCGGCTGCTCGTTGATGATGCGGTCGATGAAGGAGTTGACGTTTGACCAGCGATAATCTTTGGCGCGCTCTTCGCCGAGGGCCGCGGCGACGATGCGCTGTCGAAAACGGTCGCGCATGAGCACAGCCATGATCGCGCCGCGCGAGTCTGCGTCCGTCTTTCCGTCCCACTCGCCGAGCAGCTTCAAAGTCTCAACCCACTTTGCATCCGTCTCCTCTTGCCTGCTCCGGACGACTGCGCGCGCGAACGTCATCGCGGGGATGCTGTAGGTGTCTCCCTGTATCGCTTGAAAATCGTCGGGCGTCAATTTCGGTTTCGCCCGGAGCAGTTCCGTGATGCGGCGCGCGCGGTACGGCGCGGCCCATTCGTGCGTCAGAAAATACGGATAGCTGCGTCCCGCGATGCGTTGGTTCGCGGTGACGATGTAGCCTTCGGGCGGGTCGTAGACGTGCGGCAGTTGCTCGAACGGAATGTAGCCAGTCCATTCTCCGGCGTCGGTCGAGCCGTCGTACGGCACTGAGCCGTCGCCGCTCTTGCGGAGCGGAATCCGGCCCGCGCCGTAATAGCCGATGTGCCCGTCTCTGTCTGCGTAGATGAAGTTCTGCGTCGCGCCGCCGTAACTCTTAAAGGCGTTCTGAAAAT
Source organism: Acidobacteriota bacterium (assembly GCA_019247865.1). Lineage (GTDB taxonomy): Bacteria > Acidobacteriota > Blastocatellia > Pyrinomonadales > Pyrinomonadaceae > JACMLC01. The sequence goes on along the minus strand of JAFBAJ010000204.1, from coordinate 7,245 downwards.
CTTTCCAGTTGCGCGCGTGATTGAGCTGGTAGAAGGCGTCGAACTCGGTCGCCGCCGGATCGAGCGCAGTCCACTTGAGAGCGTAACGCGCGCCGTCACGCTCAAAGAAGATGGGGCCGTGCCGCGTGACCGTGACCTCTATGAACTCCGAATCGGTCGCGGCTTCGGTGAAGCTTTTTCGGACTTTGATCTCTTCGCGGCGCACTTCTGCCTCGCGCCAGCCGGACGGCGTCTGGTACTTCTTGGGATTCGCTTTGTCGAATTTTTCCAGGTAAAGGTCCTGCACGTCCGGGCCGAGATTGGTCGCGCCCCACGCGAGCTGTTCGTTGTGTCCGAGGAGGACGCCGGGCAGGCCCGGAGCCGTGACGCCCGCCACGCGCAAGCCCGGCGCGCTGAGATGCACCATGTGCCAGATCGAAGGCACGGACGGAGGCAGGTGCGGGTCGTTGGCGAGCATCGGTTTGCCGCTCACTGTGCGCGTGCCCGCGACGACCCAGTTGTTGCTCACCGCGCGGTCTTCCATGTAGAGGCCGACGCGTGCGAGCGAACGCTGCAAAGTCTCGCTCATCTCCGAAACAGCGTGCAGCAGAGCCACGCTCTCTACCTTTGAAGTTTTGAAGAGCGGATCGCCGAGCGGGAGGCGAGCTTTCTTCTCCGGCGTGTCTTTCCCGACGACGAGCGCGTCGAGCGGAGAGGTTTCCGTCAGCAGCATCTCGCGCTTTTCCGCCGGGAGGTCTGCCAGCGCCGCGCGCATGAGGTCTGTCTGCCACGAGGTCGAAAGCACTTCTGAGAAGAGCTTGCCGCCCGACAGCGAATCGGCGGGCGTCCAGGCGCGCGGCCTGTATTGCAGGATCTGAAATTCCGGCGGCAGCGTTTTGGCGTCGCGCGAATCAATGTAGGCGTTGACGCCGCGCGCGTAAGCTTCGAGCGCGGCACGCTCCGGCGCGGACAGTTGCTGCAAACTCGCCTCGGCCAGTTGCGCGAAGCCGAAGAGTCGATGCTTCTTGTCCTCTTCGAGCACCGAACGCCCGAAGATCTCCGCCAGCTCGCCGCGCGCCGTCCGCCGCAGCAGGTCCATCTGCCACAAACGGTCGCTCGCAGTAATGTAGCCCTGCGCGAAATAGAGATCGCTTTCATTCGCGGCCTCGATGTACGGAATCCCGCGCTCGTCGCGCCTGACCGTCACCTTCTCCTTGAGGCCGGCCTGAGTGATGGTCGTCGGCGCGGACGTTTGCTGCGCCGAAGCATGAAAGCCTTTGAAGAGGCTGATGGATGAGAGAGATGCTATTAAGAGATAGACGGCCAGATGTTTTCTCAAAGTTTTCGCCTCACGCAAGATTTAATAGACGCCACAGAGACACAGAGGCACGGAGATTAAGTGAACAAGTAAGAACTGAGAGAGATGATTTGTTTGTCGTATCTCCGTGCTCCGTGTCTCTGTGGCTAAAATCTAAACTCACTTGTTCGGATCGACGACGATGACGCGCGGCTCGGTCATCTCTTCCATCGCGTAGCGCACGCCCTCGCGTCCAGCGCCCGAGAGCTTGACGCCGCCGTAAGGCATATTGTCCACGCGGAAGGCGGGCGCGTCGTTGATCATCACGCCGCCGAACTCCAGAGCTTGTGCGGCCTGATGCACGCGCGACAGGTCGCGTGTGAAGACTCCGGCCTGTAGCCCGTAGCGCGTGTGATTGGCTGCGGCCAGAGCCGACGCGAAGTCGCCGAAGGTCTGCACCGTCGCGACCGGCGCAAAGACCTCCTCCGAGACGACGCGCATCTCGTCGTGCACGTCCGCCAGCACCGTCGCTTCGAGCAGAGAGCCGCGCCGCGTGCCGCCGCAGAGCAGACGCGCGCCCGCGCTGACGGCCTCGTTGACCCAGCCTTCCGCGCGCCGCGCGGCCTCTTCGTCGATCATCACGGAAAGCTCGGTCGCTTCATCCAGCGGATCGCCCGTGCGCAGATTCTGCGCGCGCTCGATAAAGCTCCGAGTCCATTCGTCGCTGATGCTTTCATGCAGCAGGAAGCGTTGCGCGGAGATGCAGACCTGACCGGCGTAGCCGAACGCGGCCGTGACGGAGCGTTCGAGGGAATACTCGATGTCCGCCGTCTCGTCCACGATGACCGGCGCGTTGCCGCCCAGCTCCAGCGTGACCTGCTTGTGCGGCACGCGCGCGCGCAGCTTCCAGCCGACCTCCGCGCTGCCTGTGAAAGAGACCATCGCCACGCGCTCGTCATCGAACAGTACGTCGAGCAGCGGAATCTCCATCGGCACGATCTGGAGCGCGCCCGGCGGGAGTCCGGCCGAGAGAAATGCTTCGCCGAGCAGGAGCGCTGTGAGCGGCGTGCGCGGGCTCGGCTTGATGATGATCGCGTTGCGCGAGGCGAGCGCGGGCGCGACCTTGTGCGCGACCAGATTGAGCGGAAAGTTGAACGGCGTGATGCCGAAGACGATGCCGCGCGGAATCCTCTCCGTCCAGCCGAAACGCCCGCGCCCCAGCGCCTGCGTGTCGAGCGGAACCACCTCGCCGCTAAAGCGCCGCGCCTCTTCCGAGGCAAAGGTGAAAGTCGCGATGGCGCGATCCGTCTCGCCCCGCGCGGCCTTGATGGGCTTCGCACTCTCCTGCGCGATGGTGCGCGCGAACTCCTCCTTGCGTTCCTCAAGATTATCAGCGATGCGGCGCAATGCTTCCGCCAGCTCATAACGCGGCAGCGCACGCATTTCCCCGGCGGCTGAAGCGGCGGCAGCAATGGCCTCTTCGACCTCCGCACGCGACGCGTAAGCGACCTGCGCCAGCGTCTCGCCCGTGTAAGGCGCGCGCAGCTCACGCAGGCTGTCCGTCGTCCGCCACTCTCCGCCGATGAGCAAAGGTTTCGTCGTCATGATTGATGTGCTGCTTATATTAACATATAGCTCGGCAGGGGATTTAGCCACAGAGCCACAGAGCCGCAGAGCAGATAATGAATTTTTCTCTGTGCCTCTGTGGCTCCGTGGCGAATTTAATGGCTTGCATTGACGCTCCGGCGCATGTGCCGTTACAATTCGCGTGTTGTTCCTGAGCTTGCGCGAAAGTCTTCTGGAAAAAGCTTCATGTCCCTGCTTAAAACTTTTTTACGAGTCTGCCTCTTGGTGTCGTGCGCCCTCGTCTGCGGTCTGGTCGCGGAGGCGCAGCAGCGTCCTTTGATCACGGAGGATGTGGACATCATTCCGCCCGGCTCGTTGCGTATTGAGGCGGGCATAGATTTTCTGCAGGACGCAAAGTTTCCGCTCGCGGGTTTGCAGGGCGACCTGACGCGCGTCGGCGTGATCGGCGTCTCGATCGGGCTCTCGCCGAACGTCGAGTTTCAGATCGAAGGCGTGGCGCAGAACGTCCTCAGCGTGAACCGGCAGACCGTGCCGTCGCCGATCCAGTTAGGCTTTACGCCGGGCACGACGACGACCAACGACACGGGTGACTTCACGCTCTCGACCAAGATCAAGCTCCGCGCGGAGACGCGGAACGGCCCTTCTCTGGGCTTCCGGCTCGGCGTCCAACTGCCGAACTCGAATCAGGCGCGCGGCATCGGCGTCAATCAGACCAACGCCTTCGGCACGATCCTCGTCGGGAAAAAGTTCGGGCAAAGATTCGGGACGGAAGCGCGCGTCAATCTCTTCGGCAATCTGGGCATCGGAATCCTGACCGCGCCGCTCGAAGATTTTACGCAGAACGACGTGCTGCTCTACGGCATCGCGGGCATCTTCCGAATACACCGGCAGTTCAATCTCGCGGCGGAGATCAACGGCCGCGCCAACACGCGCAACGGCCGTGCGCCGCTCGGCACGGAATCGCAGAGCGAGGCGCGGCTGGGCCTGCAGATCAAGGCCAGCGGCCTGCGCTTCGACATTGCGGGCATCGCCGGGCTCTCGGAATTTAGCCCCCGCTCAGGCGTCACCTTCGGCGTCACATACGACACGAAGAGCGTGTTCACTCCGGCGAAATAATTTAAGTCCCAAGTCCCAAGTCTCAAGTCCCAAGTCAAAGACAGGTTCGTGACTTGGGACTTGAGACTTGAGACTTGGGACTTGGGACTTATGTTCGGCGACGCTTATCATTGGGTTCAGCAATCGTTCGCCAACCTCGTGACGTGGCTGGAGCAGTTCATCATCGGCGTGCCGATGTACGTCGCCGCGCCCGCGATGATCGTCATCGGCGCGCTTGATTCTTCGCTCCTCTCGCTTCCCGAAATCAACGACTATCTGGTCGTGATGCGCTGCGCGACAGACCACAAGGCGGTCTTCTATTTTCCTTTGTTCGCCGCCGCCGGTTCGGTCATCGGATGTATGCTGCTCTACGCCATCCTGCGTCGCGGAGGACAGGCCGTCCTGCGCCGGCGCTTTCGCACGGAGCACATCGAGCGGGTCGAGCGCGCTTACGCACGCTTCGGGTTTCTGGCGATAGCCGTCCCGGCGCTCCTGCCGCCGCCGATGCCGTTCAAGATTTTCGTGGCGACCGCCGGGGCGCTCGAATATCCGCGCTGGCGTTTCGTCCTGACGGTGCTCATCGCGCGCAGTTTGCGCTATTACATCGAAGGCGTGCTGGCTGTCTTTTACGGCGAGCATGTGCTTGAATTTATCAAGAAGTACGGCGCGGCAATTCTCGGCGCATTTCTCCTCATCTCGTTCGCCGGCCTGACCGTTTACGTCATACAGCATCGCCGGCGGCCGCGCGCCGAACTGGCGGAGAGCGAGCTGAAGAAAGATGCGGCGCAGGCGCAGCCGTAATTTATTTGAAGGGATTGAATCATAAATTTTGAAATGGCTCTGGCATAAGATCGCGAACGGGTTGTCGGCGATCTCGAAATACTTAATCGCGTACGGGCCGTTCGGGCTGTTTGCGATCGCGCTTCTGGATTCGGCGCTGATTCCGATGGCGGGCGGGCCGGACGCGGTGATGCTGCTGCTGACGGCGGCGCATCCGTCCTGGATGCTTCTCTATGCGGCGGCGGCGACGGTCGGCTCGACGGTGGGCTGCGTCATTCTCTATTACATCTCGCAGCGCGCCGGAAGACGCGCGCTCGAACGCTTTTCCCCGAAAAAGCAGGCGCGCGTCAAAGAGCTGATGGATCGTTACGACATGCTCTCGGTGCTGATCGCTTCGCTCCTGCCGCCGCCCTTTCCGTTCAAGCTCTTCGTCATCTCGGCGGGCGTCTTTCGCGTCAACGTGTGGCGCTTCGCCATCGCAGTCGCGGCCGGTCGCGCCTTCCGTTACCTGCTCGAAGGCTATCTCGCGGCGCATTACGGCGCGCAGGCGAAAGAGCTGCTCACGCGTTACTATCCGTTCATCGGCCTCGGCCTCGCCGTGCTCATCGTGATGGTTTTCGTCACGCGCCGTTTCCTGAAGAATCGCAAGCGATTTAAGGAAGGCTTAGCCACAGAGAACACAGAGGACACAGAGGGGAAAATTCAGACCATTTAAGACCTCTGTGCGCTCTGGGTCCGCTGTGGCTGAATTAAGCGTTGAGCTTGAACTGTCTGGCAGAAGCTAAGTCGCGGATGCCGTGCTCGTTCATGCGCTGGAGCATGTGCAGGAAGATTTCGGCGGTGGCGCGCGCGTCGCCGCCCGCGCGATGGCGATTGCTGATCGTGATCGAGAAATGCTCCGCGACGGTTTGCAGGCGGTAGTTCAAAAGACCCGGAAAGATGCGGCGCGAGAGGACGACCGTGCAGAGGTGCGAGTTCGCCATCCGGCGTCCGGGAAAGACGCGCGACAGCTCGTGATTCAAAAAGCGCACGTCGAACGCGGCGTTGTGCGCGACGAGCACTGCGTCACGCGCAAAGTCGAGCCACAGCGGCGCGACCTCCGCAAACAGCGGCGCGTCCTTGACCATCTGGTTCGTGATGCCCGTCAGGTTGACGATGAAGGGCGGAATCTGCGTCTCCGGATTGACGAGCGTCTGAAACTCTTCGACGATCCGGCCCTGGCTGACGCGATACGCTCCGATCTCAGTGATGCGGCAGGGCGGCGTTTTGGCTCCGGTCGTCTCCAGATCGACGACGACGAAATCCGATTCATGCAGCAGGCGCGCTTCGCCGTCATCGCACAGGAGCTCGACCATCGCGCCGTCGCGCACGCGCAAACGGTGATCATCCTTAATCATGTCTGCGACGAGCAGCGCGGCCAGCTCAACCTCTATGTCCGAAAGTTTCAGGACGAGGTCTGCGATGTCCGCTGCAGGCGCTCGTCCGCCGCAGACGCGAAGAATTTCGACGGTCTCCTGGACAAGGGGGGAGTCGGAAACGAGGTTATGCCGGACTTCCATTACCGCGCATTGTATAGCAGACCGGCATCAATAATAAAGTTTGAACGTGATACTCTCTGCTGAGAACCGGGGCGACGGCGCGGCCCGTATGTGTAGGAAAGTTTTCCCGGCGCGGGCAAAGGTTTTGACTCGCGCACGATACGATTGAACGGTTTGACAGGAGAAGAAGCTGGTGGAAGCCGCAGAGGTGATCGAGAGATTCAAACGCACGGGCGCGCTGCTCGAAGGCCACTTCGTGCTGTCGAGCGGGCTGCACAGCTCAGTCTATCTGCAATGCGCGCTCGTCCTGCAACACCCGGCGGAAGCGGAAGCCTTCGGCCGCGCCCTCGCGCAGCACTTTCAGGGGCAGCGCATCGAGACGGTCGCCGCGCCGGCCATCGGCGGCCTCGTCATCGGTTACGAAGTGGCGCGCTCGCTCGGCGCGAGGTTTATCTGGACAGAGCGCGATGCAGACGGAAGGATGACGCTGCGCAGGGGCTTCACTGTGCGGCCGGGCGAGAGCGTGCTGGTGGTCGAAGACGTGATCACGACGGGCGGCTCGACGCGCGAGACGATAGAGGCGCTGACCGGCGCAGGCGCGCGCATCGTCGGCGCGGCCTCGATCATTGACCGCTCGGCCGGACGCGCAGATGTCGGGCTCGCGCGCGTCGCGCTCGCCACGCTCGAAGTCCCCTCAGTCGCTCCGGCCTCCTGCGAAGCCTGCGCCAGAGGCGAAGAGGCGGTGAAGCCCGGAAGCAGAAAAGCCGTATGAATTACAGGCTGACGCTGCAATACGACGGGACGGATTTTCACGGGTGGCAGGTGCAGGACGGTTTGCGGACTGTGCAGGGAGAGCTGGCGCGCGTGCTGTCTCTGCTCGACGGGCGCGAGGTGACGGTGCATGGCTCCGGGCGGACGGACGCGGGCGTGCATGCCGAGGGACAGGTCGCAAGCGTGCAGCTCAACAGC
>JAFBAJ010000177.1 GCA_019247865.1 Acidobacteriota bacterium | reverse complement strand
CGCGTCTCGCGCAGGTTGAGCATGAACCAGTCGCGGTTGTTATCATGCCCTGCGTAATGATGATAGAGCTCCGGCGGGTTCGTGCCTTCATATGGCGTGCCGAGCGTCCGGCGATACCACTCGGCCACGATGTCCGAGCCGTCCGGGTTGACCGAAGGAATCAGGAGCAGAATCGTGTTGCTCAATATCTCGCGCGTCGCCTCGTCCTCGGCCGTCGCCAGTTCGTAAGCGAGCTGCATCGACATCTGTGAGGCGACGAGCTCGGTCGAATGGATCGAGCAGGTGATGGCGACCACAGCTTTGCCTTCACGAACCAGACGCTCGCGCTCCTGCTCGTCGCTGACCGTGCGCGGGTCTGCGAGCTTGCGCTGAATCTCTTTGAATCTGTTAAGCTGGCGTATATTCTCAGGCGCGCTGATGTAGGCCGCGATGAGCGGACGCCGCAAAGTGGTCTGGCCGAGTGTCTCGACCAGCACGCGCGGGCTCGCCTGATCGAGCCGCGCGAAGTAGTTCGAGATCTGTCGCCAGTCGGCCACCCTGCGCTCTGTGCCCGGCGCAAAACCGAGCGCGTTGGTCGGGCTCGGGACGATGCCGGAAACGGCCGGAGACGCGGTCTTCCTTCTTCCCTGCGCGCGCGCGGGAACTGATGACAGCAGTGCTGAACAGATGAGGAGTGCGACGACCGAGACGACGGACGCATGTTTATGACGAGACATCCTGAAAACCCTTCGCCAGATTTGATGACAGGGAACGAGGCGGCCGCCCCGCTTGAGGCGCAGTCTAACACACGCCCGCCCACAGGTCTCAGAGCGCGCCTCTTCTACTTCTGGTCGCTGTTCGTGGCGGCTATCCTGCTGCTCATCTTCGGGCCTCCGGCGATCTCCATCGCGTGGCTCGCGCGCAGGCGCGAATGGGTCTACCCCTGGGCCGATTGGGGCGGGCGGATGTGGCTACGGCTGAGCGGGATGAAGATCTCTGTGCGCGGGCTTGAGCACCTCAGGGCGGAGCAGACCTACGTCTTCATCTCAAACCACAGGTCGTATCTGGATACTGCGACCATCTTCTGCTACGTGGGGCGCAGGATCGGCCTGCTGGCGAAGAAGGAGCTGTTGAAGGTGCCGATTCTCGGCTACGGGATGACGTATGTGAACGTGATGGCGATTGACCGCTCGAACAAGGAGCGTGCGATTGCGACCGTGCAGGCGGCGACCGAAAGGATTCACGGGGGCGTCTCGTTCGCGGTCTTCGCCGAAGGCACGCGCGCGCGGCCGGGCGAGCTGCTGCCCTTCAAGAAAGGCGCGTTCTACATGGCGATTGAGGCGGGCGTGCCCGTCGTGCCGGTGGCGATCAGGAACACGGATGTCCTGATGGGCAAGGGCACAGGCACCGCCCGTCCCGGCACAATCGAGATGATCCTGCTGGAACCGATCCCGACCGCAGGGCTCAGCACGGACGAAGATGTCCAGCACCTCATCGCACGCGTTCATGCGCTGATCGCCGCAGAGTTAGGCTAAAACGTTTTATCTCACGCAAAGGCGCAAAGACGCAAAGAAAGCAGTTAAGCTCGTCTTTGCGTCTTTGCGCCTTTGCGTGAAAATTGTTTTAAGGCTTCTTCGGCGTCGGCGTCGGAGCAGGCTTCGGCTTCTGTTCGGGCTTCTGCTCGGTCTCGTCAAAGACATCGCCTTCGATGATCTTGACGTCGCTGCGCGCCATCTTGTATTCGGAATATTTGATGCGCGCACGGATGTGGAGCGACGGCGCGTTGTCGTAGATCAGCTCTTCGTCGGCGCGCGCCAGCACCGGGAACCAGTACTTGCCGTCGATCTGCTGGCGATAGGTCTCAAAGATTGGAAACTTGTTGTCCCTGGTTTCGGGCACGCCCTTGCCGCGCGTCTTGACGATCTGCAAGTCCTGGTCGTCCACCCAGATACGCCCCAGAAAGAGGCGCTCTTTGAGGTTCTTCGAGCTGGGCATTACTTTGGGCGCGACATCGAAGACGTAGAGGTCGAGCTCGTCTATGTGCTCCTTGCCGACGTAGGTGAAGTTGTACTGGTTGATCTTCGAGGCTTCGAGCGCGAACTGGTTGACGCCGCCGAGGTCTTCCAAATCCTCCGGCGTGACGGCATCCAGCGACGGCATCGGGAAGAAGGCGATCTTCTCGAAGCGCGTGCCCGAATCGTCGAACGTGAAGTTCGAGACGCGGTGATACTCGCCAGTGATCTGCCCGCCCATCCCGATGGATTGCATGACGGCTTCGCGCTTGAAGGCGTAATTGTTGAGCGCGCGACGAAACTCCGTCTCTTTGGCTGTGAAAGCGCGAATGATGCGATCTGTATCAACCGGCTTGCCGGCGTCGATCTGGGGCGCGGAACCGGCGTTGGCGGCGGGCTTCGCAGGCTGCTGTGCCTGAGCGGCGAGAGCGAACAGCGAGAGCATCGCCAGAGCGAGTGTCAGGTCAAAAAAGCGTCTCATATTTTCATTCCATTTTCGGGTTTGAAAAGCCGCAGTTTGAAATAATTACGCGAAGCGCGAATTATACCACGGCACGTGAAATCTTCAGATGCTCTGCGCCTGCAACATGTTGCCCGCAGAGCAGGGCGGAAGGATGAAAGGCGGGTAGTGTCCTAAATTGTTTTCTCTGTGTCTCTCTGCGTGAACTCTGCGTCTCTGCGTTGAGAGGAAGCTGCAACATACTCACCGCAGAGACGCAGAGTTCACGCAGAGAAATCGCAGAGAGTTGAATTTAGGTCACCACCGAAAGGCGAGCCCCTTCCGCCTTCATCCTTGCTCATGTTATACTCGCAAGCGGTTCGCCTGTCGTACCTCCAAAGTCGCTTCATATTCAAGATTTTCCGCCCCAGGATTTCGATGAGCTACGTGACAACAAATCAGAGTGTCCCGGACGAGACGCTGCTGCGCGCTCAGAAGCAGAGCGAGCGCGGCGACCTGGCCGGGGCGCACAAGCTGCTCGCGCTGCTCGTCAGGGAAGAGGCCGTGCCCTCTGCGACCGAGCTCGGCGTGCAGGCGCGCGTCGCGCTGGCGGAAATCTGCGAAGGGCTCGGACGCGACAAAGAGGCGCTCGAAACCCTGTCTCCCTACGACGTGCGCGCGCTCGAAGCTTTCCCGGCGCACCTTCGCGGGCTGATCCTGCTGGCCTTCGGCTCGCTGGCGCACTCCGAAAATAATTTCCCGCGCTCGGTCACGCTGCTCAATCGCGCACGCGAGATTCTGGAGCCGACGGGCGATGCGACCAATCTGGCGCGCGTCTATCACTGTCTGGGCCGGGTCTACTGGTCGCTCACGGAACAGCTCCTCGCGCGCGAGCATTACGAGATCGCCATCGAGTGGGGACGCCGCGCGCACAAGGAGCGCTCGCTGGCGATCACCTACATGAATCTGGGGCTCGTCGCGCGCCATGAGGGCGATCTGGACGAGGCCGGGATGTGCTATCGCCGCGCCCTGCGGCTGCTGCGGAACACGACGGACGAGATCACGCGCGCCCGCCTGCAAAACAACCTGAGCGTGATGCTGCTCTTTCAGGGCAACTTTTACGAGGCCGCCAATGCCGCCCAGCGTGCTCTGGAACACCTCTCCGGCTTCCAGAACGACTTTCTGCTGGGGAGCTTTCATAACAACCTCGCCGTCATCTCGACCTACACGGGCGATTGGGCTGCGGCGGAGAGCCACGTCCAGCACGCGCTCGGCATCGCACGCGCGCGCGGCGACCGCCTGAGCGAAGGCACCTATTCCGAAACGCTCGGCACGCTCCGCGCCTATCAGGGGCGCGTCCATGAAGCCAACGACCTTCTCCGGTTCGCGCTCGCACGCGCCAAAGAGCTGGGCACGAGGACGGATGAAGCGCAAGCCTTCCTTTCGCTCGCACGCCTCTGGCTGCTCGCGCGCAATACGCACCTCTCGCTGACCTATGCGCGCAACGCGCGCGATCTGGCGCGCGAGATGGACGACGCGCGCTTCGCCAGCGAGGCCGCGCTGCTGATCGTTGAGGGCTACAGGCGCTGCGACAAGTGGATGCCGGCGGAAGACTGGATTGAGATCGCGCGCGGCGAGCTGGAAGGGCTGCCCTATCCGTACCTCGACGCCATCCTGCAACGCAACCTGGCGACCTTCTACACGCGGCGGCACGACCCTTCGCGCGGCGAACGGCTCTTCCAGCAGACCGAAGATGCTTTTCGTTCGATGAACGCCTCGTATCAGGTGACGGTCACGGTCTTCGAGCACGCGGAGAGCCTGATGAGACGCGGCGAGTACGCGTCTGCGCACAAACGTTTTCTCGAAGCGGGCGAGCAGTTTCGGGCGCTCGGCGCGTTGCTCGATGTCGAGCGCGCGGAGAAAGAGGCCGCCAACGCGGCCGAGCGCATGGCTCCCTGGGAGATGGCCCCCGCGCCCGCCATCAATCTCATCCCGCCCGACGCCGCGCCGCTCATCATGCAGGTTCTGAACGCGGCCTCCGGGCGCGAGCGCCTGCTGCGCGAGCTGATGTTCGCAGCCAAGAACGCCCTCAGCGCGGATGGCGCGGCCGTCTTCGTGGCCGACGACGACGGGCAGCTCTACGTGCAGGCCAGCATTGACCTGAGCGGGGTCGAGCGCGAGCGCGGGATGAAAGCCGTGACGCAGCATCTGGCGAAAGAGAAGGGGCGGCTCGAAACGGTGCTCGAAGCGACGGCGCATGACGTGCGAAAGATGCCGAGCGCCTTTGACGAGCACTGCCGGACGCTGGCCCCGCGTCGGAACGGCGGCGCTTTCGTGCTCTACCTGCGTGCGCCCTCTCCGCTCTCCGAGCGGCGCGCCGAAATTCTCGACGCGCTCGTCGGCTGCGCGCATCTGGCTCTACAGATGATCGACCTCCGAACGGACATGCGGCGTGCGCGCCCGTTCAACGCCTCCGTGCTGCCGACTTCGAGCGGGCTCTTTCCGAGCATCATCGCCAACAGCTTCGCCATGCGCGACGTGCTGGGGCGGATGGAGCGCCTCAAGGATTCGGACGCGACGGTGCTCATCGTGGGCGAGTCCGGGACCGGCAAAGAGGTCGTCGCACGCGCACTGCATGACGAGAGCATCCGGCGTGACAAGATTTTTCTGCCGTTCAACTGTACGGCTGCGCCGCGCGATTTGGTCGAAAGCCAGCTCTTCGGTCACCGGCGCGGAGCCTTCACCGGAGCCATCTCAGACCAGCGCGGCATCATCCGCGCGGCCGAAGGCGGCACGCTCTTTCTGGACGAGATCGGCGACCTCGCGCTCGAAGTGCAGCCCAAGCTCCTGCGCTTCCTGCAAGGGGGCGAGATCATGCCGCTCGGCGAAGCCCCGCGCAAGGTCAATGTCCGTGTCATCGTCGCCACCAACCGCGACCTCGACGCAGACGTGCGCGAAGGGCGTTTCCGCGAAGACCTCTTCTATCGACTCAATACCTTCGTCATCAAAGTTCCGCCCCTGCGTGAGCGACCCGAAGACATAGCGCTCCTGGCCTCCTACTTTTTTGAAGAGACCTGCCGCCGCAACAAGCGGCAGCTGGCGGGCATCACGCCCGAAGCGATGAGCTACCTGACGCGCTACACCTGGCCGGGCAACGTGCGCCAGCTCAAGAGCGAGATCGAGCGCATCGTCGTCTTCGCAGAGGACGGGCAGTCGGTCGGCGCGGAATCGCTCTCGCCGGACATCCTGCGCGACGCTGTAACCACCGCCCCGGTCCAGTTCAGACTCGATTTCTCCCAGCCGATCAACTTCAAAGAGATCATGCTCAACGTCGAAAGGCAGCTCCTCTCAGAGGCCCTGGCGCGGCAGAGCGGCAACGCGACGCGCGCGGCGGAACTCTTGGGCCTGCGCCGCCAGACCTTCAACTACAAGCTCCAGAGATTTGAAATCGCACACCCCGTGCTCGAAACCCCTCCCGAAGAATAAACCCTGTTCAACCTCTTCCACTGCAAAATTTTTTGCAGTGATTGTATACTCTCCGCCAAAACTTATAAGTCATGAAGTGTAAGCTCTTTACGTGCTTAGATGGGCCTTTCGCGCCATTTCTTCCCGCAAAAAACTTGTCACCACAAAGCTTCGTGCAGATTGCTCTCTGGCATCAGTTAAAGTATTAGCATGATTGAGCATAGGGCCTCTGCGCGGGGTCTTCGGGGCGGCTGGCACGGGTCTTGTAAATAAGAGAGGGCGAAAGAGGGCTTTTTATTCTTTTGAATTTGCAGACCTGAATAAGTGGTAGACAAAATTTTGAGGGGACAACGAATAGATGAAGAAGTTTGTGGCGGTGTTATTGATGACGCTTGTTTTGGGAGTGGGCGCTCCCGCAGTTTTCGCGGAAGGGCCGCAGGAGACCCCCGGCATCTGCGGCACGCAGGAATCGGGTAAGGACGAAGGCCCGCAGGAGACGCCGGGCAAGACCGACGGCCCGCAGGAGACCCCGGGTCGAGTTATTCTGGAAGTGCTGATTGACCTCGCTACACACCTTGTAGCTTAGATGAGAAACGACTTTCAAGCAGTAGGTGAGTGGAACACCGTCGAGGATAGGCTAAGGTCCTCATATCGGCGGCTGGCAGTTTCCCGACTCCCCGTCAACATCTATAGCGCGCAAGCGCGGATGCAACGTAGAGCGGCCACGTTGCTGCACGGGATCGAGAGTGGGGCAAGCCTGTGGGAGGAGCTTGATTGCTGCCAGCTGGCCGATGACGTGCGCGGCGACCGTTCGTCACTCCTTCTGGGCGGAGTGGCGGGCGG
>JAFBAJ010000139.1 GCA_019247865.1 Acidobacteriota bacterium | reverse complement strand
CTTCAACCTACTCCCCTTGAGCGACCCTGCCGCACGCTCTCCCTTCGACAAGTCCCGCGCCCCGAGCAGCGTCGTGCAGCCACGCGCCGCGAGCTGTCGCACGACCTCCAGACCGATGCCCCGATTCGCGCCCGTGACCAGAGCGATGCTGTCCTTGAATTCTTTCATCACAAAATCAGCCTCAAATAAAATCCTGTGCGAAAATAGGCTGGGGGTTAATTCGGGCCGGAAGCGTCAGGGGTAAGTAGTGTTAATTGTGCAGTTCCGCGGTCAGATTCGGACGAGACGGTTTCACTGACGAATCTGACCAGCTTGGGCCAATCTATATTTCCATCCTTGTCGCAATACTCAATCGTAAACTCTCGGGTCAGGCGATTGTAGGTCGCGTCCTTTTCTGTCCTGTATCTGGTGGCATGTGCTTCAGATTCGTGGCCTAACGGCTCTATCAGATCAACGTACAAATCCGGGTCGCCTGAAATCAGTTGCCAAAAGCTCTGCCCGATAAGTCGAATGTAATGCCCTTTCTCCCTTTCCCCTCTGTTAGGCTTCCCGAATCTTCCATAGCAAATTCCTTCCACAAGTTGAAAGGGGCCAGAGCGCTTTGATTGTTTGAGCACCTTCGCGGCGGCTTTAAAGTAATCGAGCAGCTTTTTATGCTGGCCCGCGTTGCCCCACTTTTGCCCGGACTTTACTGCAATCAAATAGCGGACTCCACCTCTCGTTAGCTCTATGTCTAATCCTTCAACAGCAGACTTTGACCCACCGCCAGTGATTTCAGCGATATAAATCGCCAGGTCTTCAAGGAAATTGCCGAACGAGGATTCTTCGCCGGAAGACAAGCTGGCGTCTAACAAAGCAGCCATTAACTCATCTGCACGATTCAGATTTCTTGCTTTGAATAAATATGGATTTTTATTTGCAAGAATATCCCTGAGTTTCAAGCCCTGGAGTTTCGCCAGGCGGTTGTCGTGGAAACTATCAATATTCTCATGGACGTATTCCTTAATGAGGCAGCGGATGTTGTCGTCCATTTATTTACTCAAGCGAAGCTTTGGGGGTGGGTTCTGTATAAGCTTTCGCACCTGTTCGACATATTCCGGCATGATCTCGATTCCCAGATAGTGGCGGCCCTGCATCATGGCTGCCAACGCGGTTGTCCCGGAACCAAGAAAAGGGTCCAGGACGAGGTCCCCTTCTTTGCTGAATAATCGAATGAACCAGGCTGGAAGTCCAAGAGGGAATGTTGCGCTGTGGTTCTTGTTGCCGGTTTCGGAGGCCATGTGCAGGACATTTGACGGGTAGGCCATTTTGCGATTGACCCAATTCGACACGTTCTTTCCGAATCCACTTTGCACGCGCGAGTTGTCTCGACGCTTGTCCGTTTCACTCAGATTCTTGAGGCGACTTTTTGCCCAGTCGCCCATCGGAACCATGACGTTCTCTTGATACATATCGAATTGTCGTTGCTTATTGAATTGTAAGCATCGTTCCCATGCGTCACGAAACCGATTGGGCCATTTGCCGGGATGACAACTCTTTTTATGCCAGATAAATTCCTCAGTCCAGAGCCAACCCTGCTTTCGCATCTCCAGGATGGTTTCGATTACATAAGTGTGGCGCTCGCCCTTAACTGTCCTTTCCTTGATGTTCAGTATAAATGTGCCTGTCGGTTTCAGCACACGCAGGAGTTCGCCTGTGATCGGTAAGAACCATTCGACATACTTGTCCGGATGAATGCCTCCATAAGTTTTTTTACGGCTATCTGCATAGGGCGGTGAAGTTACAATCAGGTCCACACAGTCGTTTGGCATCCGTTGGAGGACAGACAGGCAGTCGCCGGATATAACTTGGTCTTCCCACTCTTGAATCAAGCCGGCACGCGCGCGCAAAGAGATTCCCCTATTACTTGTATTTGGAAAATAAAAGAAACCTATTAATCCCTGTCAGCGGATTGTAATAGGTGATTGTGTCGAAGGCAATACATTTCATTGGAGGCGAGAGTAGCTGCGATACCATGCGACTTCGCGGCGGAGCCCCTCTGATAAATCCACCTGCGTCCGGAAACCAAAACGCTCCTCGAATTTTCGCCCGTCGTACACATCATCGGCGAGCCATTTTTCGATGGTCGCTTTCACTCCGCTGAGCTTTGACTTGCCCGGCGTGACGGCTTTCACGAAGGAGGCTGCGGCCAGTGCTGCGCGCGACGGCAGGTGGAGCTTAGGAGCGGGCCGCGCGAGCGCCGTTGCGATGCCTTCGACTATCTCGCGCATCGTCTGTGCAGGAGCGGAGACATTATAGACACCGGTTCCCTCGCACGGCGAGAGCAGGACACGCGTCGTTGCGCGCGCCACGTCTTCGCAATGAATCAGGCTCTTGCGATTCCTGCCGCGACCGATCCAGACAAAACGGCCGCGATCTATCGCGCCGATCAGACGCGAGAGGTTTCCCGGATCGCCCTCGCCGTACACGGTCGCCAGCCGCAGGATAGTCAGACAGGTGTCCGTCTCTTTGAAAATCTCCTGCACGCGCCGCTCCGCTTCGAGCTTACTCAGAGCATAAGGCTCCTGCGGGCGGCAGGGCGTGTTCTCATCGCACACAGGCTCTGCGTGCGGGCCGTAGACAGAGACTGAGCTGATGAGGACGAAGTGGCGCACGCCTGCTTTCAGAGCAGAGCGCGCGACCATCTGCGCGCCGTCCGCGTTGATCTTCATGAAAGCAACGCTGTCACTCCGTCTCTTGTCGAATTGATGCGCCAGCCCGGCCGCGTGCACCACAGCGTCCACGCCCTTGAGAGCAGCCGTCAAAGCGTCCGGCGCGGTCACGTCCGCTGTGAAATAGCCGGGCAGTCCTTCGTGGTTTCGCTCTGTGCGCCCGGTCGTGCAGACCTCTATGCCGTCCACACGGCAGCGCTCGGCGATGGCCCTCCCGACGAAGCCGTTCGCTCCGGTCAGGAGGACGCGCAGCCGCTTATCTTTCTCAGCTTCCTGCTCAGACATCACGCTCTTCAAAGACGGCCAGATAATCCGCGACGGCTTTACGGAGCGAGTACTTCTCTTCGGCCGCCGCGCGTGCGCGCTCTCCCATTTCCTGTAGAAGTTGCGGCTGCGTGCGCGCCGCCTCGATTGCTTCCAGCAGCCGCGCTGCCTCGCCCGGAGGCACGACCCAGCCGACCCGCTCCTCTTCGATGACCTGCGCCAGCTCTGAACGTGCATCGGCGATGCCGATCATCGGCTTGCCCGCGGCCAGTGTGTTGTAAGTCCTGCTCGGCATCGAGACGCCGAGCATCTTGTCCACAAAAGAGATGACGGCGATGTCGCAGGCGTTGAGAAAGTTGGTCTGGTCGTCGCGCGGGCGCGGCGGCAGGACTGTGACGTTCTTCAGGCCGCTCTTTTTGATCTCCGCTTCGAGCCACTTTTTTTTGACGCCGGAGCCGATAAAGAGGAAATGGAATTCCTCGCGCGGCAGCAGCCGTTCGGCGCTCCACAGAATGCTCTCCAGGTCGTTCGGGTGTCCCATGTTGCCCGCATAGAGGAGCACGAACTTCTCTTTGAGGCCCAGCTCTGCGAGCAACTTATTCTCCATGCGCGGGGCCGGGTCAACGCGCTCCAGCTCGGCCCAGTTCGGAATAGTGACGATGCGCGACGCGTCTCCACCCATCTTCCCTGCGACCAGCTCCTTCATGTCGCGCCCGACGACGATGATCTGTTCCGCGCCTTTGTAGAGCCGCCGGTTCATCCAGTTCATCACGCGCACGAGCAGAGAATTTTCTTTGGCCTTCTGCACCGCGATCAGAATTTCCGGGTAATTGTCATGAATCAGGAGAAGATATTTTGCGCCGCGCAGGCGCGAGGCCAGCGCCACGATGAAAGGCAAAGAGGGCGGCGTCGTGACGACCATCACACGGTCGCCGCGCCGGAACTCGAAGATCGCGCGGAAAAGGGTCGAGAGGCTGAGCGTGAGGATGTTGATGAGCCGGAAGAAGAGCACGTTCTTATCGAGCGTCGTCCCGGCGCAGCGCTCGATCTGCACGCCTTTATGCAGCTCTTTGCGCGGCGCACGCAGGCCCCGCGCGGAATAGGTCGGCTGGCCGCACAGCACATGCACCT
Source organism: Acidobacteriota bacterium (assembly GCA_019247865.1). Classification (GTDB taxonomy): domain Bacteria; phylum Acidobacteriota; class Blastocatellia; order Pyrinomonadales; family Pyrinomonadaceae; genus JACMLC01. Next base: position 936 of record JAFBAJ010000139.1, on the reverse strand, counting down.
CAAAGCGATCCGCGAGCCCCTCCGCGATCTTCGTGATGTAGTACCCGGTCGAAGTCTCTTCCGGATAATACAGCTCCGAGACGAACCAGATTCTTTGCGGCATCAAAGCGTTCACACTTATAAAAATTGCCACAGAGACACAGAGACACTGAGAATTAAGGAAAAGCTGAATATCCGTTTTGGTTTGCTCTGTGTCTTTGTGGCTCTGTGGCTAAACTTTAACTATGCCTGCGGCCCCTGATACAGATCTTTCTTGGCGATGCCCTGCTTGACGACTTTGCGCAGAAGCGTTCGCACGGAGCTGTCGGCGAGCGTAATCAGGCGGCGGACGTGCTGCTCGGGCCGTGCCTGAAAGAAGGTGATGTGAAAGTGCTCGAAGCCGCCGGGCGGATGCGGAGTGAAATAGTAGTTGGAGACGCAGCACCTCCTGCCCTCTGCGCGCACCTCGTTGACCGAATGCCAGCTCAGGCTGTTGGTCTCCATAATCACCAGCCGGTTAAAGAGGCTCGGGATTTCCACGCGCTGTCTGACTTTGGTGTCCCACAATTCGAGATTGCCGCCGAACTCCGGCGACCACTCCGGCGTCGTGTAGTAGAGCAGGTTCAGAGCCCTGTAAAACTTTCTCTCCGAATCGTGCGAGTTGTCTATGTGCGGATTGAGGAAATGGCCTTTGACCATCGAGCTGATGCCGCCCGCGTAGAGATGCGGGTCGCCCACCATGTCTCTGATGCCCGTGATGCGCTCGACCGCGCTGATGACCTCCGGAGCCTGAAAAGCGAAGATCGCATCGGCGATCAGTTGCTCCATCTTTTCAAGCGACTTCGAGGTGAATTTGCGCTCACGAAAAGTGTTCATCAGGCGCATCTGCTCGACCGCCGGGAAAGCTTCGTAGATCTTTCCGGCCATCTCGACAGGCAGCACGTCATCCAAGACCGC
>JAFBAJ010000125.1 GCA_019247865.1 Acidobacteriota bacterium | reverse complement strand
GTTGCCATTGACGATGCCCTGAAAGCTGCCTGGCCCCGCGTGGTTGGCCCTGCCGGCGGCGATCACAAAGAAGGTGCCGTCCCGTGCGAGTCCGAGTTGGGCCAGCGGGCCGGGAAGAGCGCGTTGCGCCTTGTGCCCGGGGCTCGCGGCGCGCGCCGGGCGTCCGTTGATGAGAGTGTTAAGACTCGGCATGTTGCCTGTACTTGGCCCGACGGTATGATGGCAGACAACTCCGAAGATGCGGCCCACGTCGCCAAAGCCCCTGTTCTGCCAGCCGGGAACTTCAGCCACCTTGAGTTTGGCAAGTTTCAGCACGTCTGCCAGCCATGTTAATGAGAATGCCATTTTAGTCTACACCTCCTTCTGTGGGGGGAAGGTCTTCATCCGGCGTCGCATCTTCGATGGGGACATCGCACCCGTCTATCTCGCTCGCGTTGTCAGGCGGGTCTGGGGCAGACGTGTGATCCGGCTCCGGGGTATCTGTAAAGCCAAATCCTAATCCTGAAGACTGAGCGCCGCCTGCGCCTGCTGACGATGCGCCGCCGCCGGCGCTGGCAGGAATGAGCGGGCCGGGAGCCGGATTCGTCGAAGGCGGCTGGCGATCCTCCGAGCCTTCCTCCATGCTTTTCTCATGGGGCTTAACCGTGGCGCGGATGACCATGAACTTATTCAGCATATCGAACCAGAACGGAGCCCCGAGCGAGATCGCGCCGGCTGTGAGAAGCCAGCCGAGCAGTGGCAACAAAAGGTGATCCCATAAATTAAACGGGCGCGGAAAGAATTTGATGCCGTCCGGCCAGCCCAATGGTAAGCCGAGCCCTTCCAGTGCTTCCCTGTTCTCTTTAAAGTTCGCTTTGGGTGCTTCAGGATGGCTGGCAGATATCTCAGCCTGCGCGACGACCATGCTCCGCAAGGTCGCATCATTCGAGAGGCGTCTGGCAATGGTCACGGTGTTGACATTTAATAAGACAGTAAGGGCGAAGCCCAAGACAAAAAGTATCCATCCGGTGCGTCGTTTATAAGCTCCCGAAACCCGATCCATCGAGCTATTGAACCAGGCTTCGATATTCTCTCGCAGCACGTTCACATCATCGCCGGATTGCTCTATCAGGGTGCTTAGTGCGCGCCCGACCTGTGTGTTACTAAGGTTCCTTTTTATCGCAGAACGCAGAGCGTCCATTGACACTGGCAGAGCGGAGGCATTGGACACGGGGTTCGCCCGGACTGCTCCTCCATCAGAGTCATCTTTCACGACCGCTGTGTCAGTCGGAGCATGAAGCGCAATGTCCATTACGGCGTAAGCGAAATTGCGCGCCGGAATATACGAAGGCAGGTTTGTTCCCTTGAGTAAATCCGACAAACCTATTCGCCGCTGCTTCTCCTTAGGATCGTATGTGCCGGGAAAGAGCCCGTTGATCAGCGGATGATTATAAAACTTCGCGACCATCCCGCCGCCATGATTTTGATTGAAGAGTTCTCGAATGCCACGCTCCAAATCTGTCGCCCGATTCTTTAGAAAGGATTCGATAATCTCGTTGATGGCAGAGCATATGAGACTTGTCAGCAGGTACACAAAGATCAGGCCGATGGCAACTTCAAGTATTGACGAACCAAGCATTTGAGGTGGCTCCTTTCAGATTTGCGAAGCTTCTTCAGGTAGCGTACGGAACTGTCTGCTCTAATGGCCGCAAGTTAACTCTCTACACATTTATGAGCAAAAGCCGGTTTTCATTTCAGGATATATTTAAGCCCATTTGCTCTTGAAATGGATTCCCCTGACAACAACCACGTGACCGATGCTGAGTTTGACTGAGTTGTGAAATGAAGTAGAGATTACCCTCAGCAGCGACAGCTACTGAATTGAGTGTGCCCTGTGGGTTGGAGTGTTCCGGCCAGGCGCGCGAGGTTTTACGCATCGCACGCCCGGCAGAAGCCGACATCGAAAGTCAGGTCAGACGGAAATTGCTTTCAAGTATCCGCGGGGCCGTTCAGCGCCATCATTGCGCGGCGGCCTGGAACTTAATGTCTTGATAGGTCTCTCTGGTGATGACTGTGGCCTCTGGTGATTCGATCTTTTCCTCCAGCTGATAAATCAGGGAATCGTTCTTCCCGATCCACAGCCGACAAAAAACGGGGCCCATCTTGAGACCGGAGAGGTCCTTGACGCCGGAGATCACATAGCAGTCGGTGTTGTTGATGCGCTCGCTCTCCTGCATGCGCAGATCGGACAGCCCGGTCAGCGCCAACTTATCGAGGTTGGATTTGCTGAGCAGGTATCCGGCCAGATACGGCACCCCCAAACTTTCACTCGAAGCCTTACTGATAGTCGAGAGAATGCAGTTGCCGCTCTGTGACCGCTTGCGCGTCGCGGACTCAGGAGCAGGGTTCGCAGGGCATTGGAGAGAGCGTCTGTTCCCCAGCCGCGAGCCGGACTCGTATTGCCAGTCAAAGTGAAACTCGCCGGGTTGCCGGAACGAAAGATCGAAGTTGATCAATTCCTGCCGCGAATCATGATCCGGGAAGACATAGGTCGTGCTGGTGCGGCCATGCGTCTCAAAGCTGGCGAGCGTCCAGTACTGGTTGACCATGCGCTCGATGATTTCCCGTGGCTGCTGCTCAGCGCCCTTGCTCTGCGCGTCGGCGGCGAGTGGCTGTGGTGCCTCCGGCGCGGACAGAGACGCGCTCGTTTGAGCGGCGGGACTCTCTTTCAAAGTCTCGCCGCTCTTCCGGGAATAGTTATTCAAAGAGAAGCACAGGGCCGCCGTGACCAAAATGAGAGGCACACTTGTGAGTAAAACTTTGCGATGAGAACTTTCCGACATCCTGCTCCTTTCGGCCTGGGAAGAGCACTGAGGTTTAGATGCTCCGGGATATGCCTGCGAGCGGCAGATACCGGAGCATCATACATTAAAGTAGTAAGATTTCGTCAATACCTGGACTGCAGGGCGATGTTCGCGGCCTGTACATATCTGGCGCGGCCCGCGTACTCCACCTGGTTGACAAGAGACGCCAGCCTCGCCGTGGATGGGGCGACATCCCGGCCTTTGCGCTGACCTTCGCTCCGCTGGCGGTCGGCCGCCGTCTGGAGCTTGTCCGCATAGACTCGCCGGGCTCTGTCAATTTCTGCTTCGGCTTTGACCATGATCTTCTTCTCCGCGTCGCTGAAGACCTGGTTGGTCACGGTCTTAATGGTTTCGGTCGGGATCGGGCTCTGTGATTTGATAGTGGCGTTGGCCCCACCTGTTCCCACAGTGACCGAACCCGCCTTCAGTATTTCGTCCATGATCCGAACGGTGTCTGCGACGGCCGCTTTCAAGACCTCTCGGGCGCGATCCTGACTGTCCGGGAGCTGCGCCAGTTCGGTATCCCGATTGTTCAGGATCTCAAAGATTTTATCCTGGAACTCCTGCCCGGCCTGCTGGACATCATGCCGCGTTCCGATGCCCAGTTGGGAATCCACCTGCTCCGCGTCCGAGCTGCATGTGTCGCACTCGTCGTCGCAGTCCGTGCATCCGCTGGACGAGGAGCTGGAGTGCTCCTGACCTCCTCCTCCTCCCGCACCCTGATCGTCCGGAAAATCTTCAATCGCGATGGCGACCTCGAATTCGTGCCGACTCTTTTGCTCGGCCTTATCCGCCAGATAGGGACTGGAGGTTTGCAGCACCCCGATATCCTCCAGCGCCAGGCCGGTCGGGTCCAGATGATTGACCGGATCGTTGTTGACATAGCTATAGCGGTTAAAGCTCTGCGGGTCGCCCAGCTTCAGGCTCCCGCCGTAGGGATCCGGCGAAGTCCAGCGCCCGCTCGTCCCGTCATACTTTCTCCAGAGCGTGTGTGCCATCCCGGTCGCCTCGTCCTGCTCCATCATTGCGAACTTCTGGCGCACGCTGTCCGGCTGGCTAAAGCCGTTGCCGGTAACTCGCATGCCCACGCCGGCGTAAATCTCTTCGCCGAACGGCTGGTAGTCATGGCGGGAGAGGACGTTGCCTCCGGTATCCGTGACGACGCGAGTCGAGCCCTGATGATCCGCCATGACGTACTGGATGGAGGCCGTGGTGGGAGCTGTCGCCCCGTACTCTGCGACCAGCTTGCCCATGGCGTCATAGACCATGATCGAGAGCGTATTGCCCGCCAGCAAAGCCACGCGTTGGCCCGTTCCGTCAAAGACGGCCTGAATCGGATTGGTCCCGTTGGACGCCGAAGATTGCTTCTGTCTTCCGTTGGCGTCGTATTGATAAGCCAGATTACGGAAGCGCGGATCCGAGGTGACGTTGCCCGCGTAGTCATAAGTGACGCCGGACGTGTAACGATTCGTCGCCAGGTCGATCTCGCCCAGCTCGACCCATTTCTGGACAAAGGGATTGCCGCTATTGCGCGTCTGACGCTGGAAGCGATTGCCGAAGAGATCGTAGTCATAGTTGAGCAGGTAAGACTGCTGTGAGTTATCGCCGCGATACTCGCCCGCCGCACTGAGCCTCCCCATCGAATCGTAGACCAGACGTTGTTGCCATTGTTTCTGCGTCCCGATCCAGCTCTCGATCCGCGCGACCTGCCCGGCGTTCTTCGTCTCGTCGACGACCCCGCTGTTCGGATCGACCGCTCCGTATTTGTACTCATACTTTTGCAGCACCGAGCTGTTCCGGGTGAGGCTGATGCTGCTCGGCTGCAAGCGCGTATTAAACCCGTAGGTGTAATTAACGTCGTTGCCGAGATTGGCGGCGGCTAACGCTCCGTGCGGCGTATAGCTCATCGCGCCGATGTAGATGTGATTGCTTCCGCCGTTGACCTGCGAGAGCCGTGCGGCCTCGTCATAATTGAAGTTAACGGTCCGCCCGGACGGGTAGACCTCCTGCACCAGTTGACTCGCAAGGTTGTATGCGTAGCGGAGTGTGTAACTGTTCGTGCCCACACTCTGTGTCTGTTTGACGACGCGGCTTCTGAGATCGAAATCGTAAACCTGTGAAGTCTGTGGGAGGTTGACCGTGGCCGCCGTCGTGGTTTCGGTCAGCTTACTCTTGTTGAAATAGCCTGCGCGCACCTGATCGTAGTTATTGGTCAGGGCGGGCGTGCCGTCGGAGTAAGTGATCTGCGTGACGCGGTTGAGCTGATCGTACTGATATTGCGTCTGCACGCCCCGGGCATCGTACATGCTTGTGACCAGCCCTTTGTACGAGACGCCGTTGATCGTTTCGTCGTAGACGAGACGAGTCGACCAAGTGGCGTTCTGCGTGATGGGGTCCGTCGCGGTCGAGATGGTTCCGCTCTGCTCGGCCTGTTTCTGATAGAGCAGCCGGGAGAGCGCGTCATATTTGAAGTAGCGATGCTGTGGCTGACTGGTATTGCTGCCCTGCGTGATATGGGTCAGGTTGCCGAGCACGTCGTACTGGTACGTGGTCACGGGGGAATTCACCGTATCAAGGCTGCCCGCGCTATCCGGCTCATCTAAGCGCACGATCCGGCCGAGCGCGTCCGACTGCTGCCGCCTCTTTCTCAACGCCTGATCGGTGACGGTGACGGAAGCGCCCAGATACGTCGTCTGCGCGCTCCACGTGGTCGTCGTGTCGGAGAAGGAGCGCGAGGTCTCGCGGCCGAGCGAATCGTACGTGGTCGTCGTCCAGTAGTTCAGCGGATTGACGGGACTTCCGATTTGTCCCCGGTACGGACTTGAGACACGAGAGACACGGCCCATCTGGTCGTACTGCGTGTCGGAGATGAGATAAGTCGTGCCGGTCTCGTAAGCGTAGGAGCGATTGGGGCGTCCCATCGCGTCGAAATATTGATAGCTCCTGGTGACGTGCGTCGCGTCCTGCGCACTCTCCGTGTAGACATAAAGATTTCCGACCGTGTCGTTGAATCTGGTTTTAGTCCATCCTCCATCGGGCCGCGTCAGCTTCCGCAGGCGATGCAAAGGATCCAGCTGTCCCTGATCGTCCAGGTAGCTGTAGAGAGTCACCTGTCCGTTGGAGTCGGTCGCGGAGAGCAACTGACCGCTCGTGTAGTCATACGTGCTGCTTGAGACAAAGGCCGTGTTTGAAGCGTGTGCGCCGGTCAGATCGGGAACCGCCGTGGTGGCTTGCGTGGCATAGGCGTGCCTGTAGTCCGCAGAGTACGCCATCTGCGATTGGATGTTTCGCTCGTTCCAGATACTACGGGTATTTCCGCATTGGTCGTACTGGAAACGCATTTCCAGATAAAGACTGTTGGCGAGGTCGTAGTAGCGGCGAACTCTGGTCATGTTGCCGCGCGGCGTGGTCGTTCCCGGATTCGTCCAGTCGGGCAGAGGAGCGTTGGCTACTGGCACATCGTCGTAGGTTAAGACCTCTTCGCCGTCGTAATAATTTTCGGTGAGGGCGACCGGAGCGCCTGAGCCGTCCTTCGTCACAACCGTGAGGGGCAATCCCAGTAGATTAATGTTCCTGTAAGCGGAGCTGTTC
>JAFBAJ010000080.1 GCA_019247865.1 Acidobacteriota bacterium | reverse complement strand
CGCCAGGTCAATAATTGCTTCGGCCTTACCAGTCGGCGCGTCCGTGTTTGTCGCGGCTGCCGCGACTACTGAGAGCGCGAAGAGCAGAGCGATTAAACCAACTGATGTTCTTGACAGGGTGTGTGCCTTCATAGCTCATCTCCTTACAGGTATTGAATCTGACGGCTTCCAGGAGCGATTGCTCTAACGAACCTTCACCACGTAATAAAGAAACGTCCCCTGAACTTCTTTGAACCAGTGCGGCGTGCCGTTGGGGATTGTGATGACATCGCCCTTCTTGAGCTGGCGCGGCTCGCCGCCCTGAAGGTCGGTGCCGCGAATCTCTCCGGGCGCGATCTCTTTGCCGCCCACCATCGTGCCGCCGGTGACGAAGGTCGCCGTCCCGTCGAGCACGTAAATCACGTCCGTATCCCATGTATGCACTTCGACCATGCCCGGCTTCTCGCGACGACTTGCGTGAACCATGTAGTTTCTGTCGCCTGTGCCATCAATCAAGACCGAGCCTTTACTGAAAGCCGCCTCCACATCACGGCTATCGAAATACAGAACGGCGGGCACAGCATTGGCGCTGGAGTTTGCGGGCGAGAAAACGCTGGCTCCGGCAATAGCCAATTCCTCATCCTGCTGCGCGCTCATCGCGCCCGAAACTCCGACGCCGCCGATGATCTGCCCTTCGTACTCAATCGGCACCCCGCCCTGGAGCGGAGTGAAATCAGGCAGCGCGACCATCGCCGTGCGCCCGTTCTTAATCACCTCCTCAAAGAACCTGGTGGGTCGCTTGAACATCACCGCCGTCTTAGCTTTACCGACGGAGATATTTGCGCCCGCCGTAAATGTTCCGTCGAGTCTCTCAAGGGCAATCAGGTTGCCGCCGTCATCTACGACGGCGATGACGCCGCCCGGCGCGTTGACCTTCTTCGCGTAAGCCGTTGCCCCGGCAATCACTCTTTTCGCTCCGTCCAGTGTCAGCGATTTTTTATTCGCAAGCTGTCCCTGGGCGATAGCCGCCATCGCCATCAGAACAAGCGTGACGACACTACTTCTAAAAATGGTTTTCATGGCCTCTTACTCCTTTTAGTTTGGTCTGTTCGTTGTTACTGCGCAGCGTCAGGCGTAATCGTGACGCGGAGCACTTCGCTCGTCTTAGGATAAGTAAACCCATCTTTCACAGGCGCGATCTTCTTACTCTCGGAGGTGCCTGTGTTCGGGGCTTTTTGGCGTGGCGCTTGGTCCGGGCCGATGCCCGGCTCCTGGTTTACTTCCGTGCCTGCGTCCCACAGTATGAGTCTCGAAGTAATGTCGCCGCTGACGGGCTGTCCCTTCGCATCAAAGAACGCGATGGCGCTATCGGGCGCGTAGAAGAGATCATTCGATTGCCCGAACATCATGGTGAACGAAAGCCTCATTCCGGGCGTGGCGCTGATAGTGAATTCGTATGCTCCGCCGGGCGTTACGGGGCCGGGAGTTGTTGCGCCGACCGGCGTGTTGAAGATGCCGTGGAGCGTCGAGTTGTGGTGGCTCTGTTCAAGCGACTGCACGAGCATCGCCGGATTACCGTCTTCGGCCTGAGCCTCAAGGCTGTTAGGCAGGGCTTTCTTTCCGGGCCGGAAAAGCGGGTTGCTTCGGCTATCTAACACCCACGCTCCGGGTGAGATGGCGAAAGGCCACTTCGTACCGTCGGAGGCTGTCTGACCTTCTGGGCTTGCGATGTTTTCAATCCGCACTTTGAATCTCGTCGGCTGGGCTTTGCCACCCGAACGCACAGCCGACACGACCGTTAATTGCACGCCGCAGGCCGCAACAAGCGCGAGGATGAGTCCGATGGTAAATATTCGTTTCTGCATAGCTCAAATCTCCTTCTGTGATTGATTGACACTGCTCATCGAGCAGCCCGTTTAAGTTCGTCCTTCCTGGTAGCCGCATTTGAAGATGCAGCGTTGGCGATTGCGGTGATGCAGCTTGGCGCAGGCCACCGCTCCTCTCCCCTTGATGCGTGTGTAAACTTCCGCCGCCAGCAACATGCCGACGGGCGGAGCGGTGAAGTAAATCCAGAGCGCCGTCCACTCGCGGGCCGAAAGGGCAGAGCCAAACGTGCGCGCAGGATTCATACTCATTCCCGAAAGCGGCGCTTCGACGCTGATATACACGGCCACCAAAACACCCGCGAAAATTCCCGTGTAGCGATTCAATCGCTCAGCGTTTGAGACCGTCAAAACCGCCGACATGAGAATGAAAGAGATCAGCAGCTCAGCCAGAAAAGCTATGAAGCTGCCTTGATGGCCGGGAAGCGTGGCGACGTAATTAACGGAAGGGTCTGTGACCAGCTTCCCGAAAACTAATGCCGCAAGCAGCACGCCTGAGATTCCACCCGCGAACTGTGCCAGCGTGTAAAGCAGCGCATCCCACGGCGCGATCTTGCCCAGACGGAAGAAGGTCAGCGTCACAGACGGGTTGATGTGTGCGCCCGAACGCTTACCAGCAGGCGAGTAAATAATAGCCATCGCCGTCAGTCCCATCGCACAGCCATTCAGGACGCGCCGTAATGTCGGATCAACGATCAGGGCAGGTACGGGAGAAGATGGATGAAAGAGCAGCGCGGCAAAGAAGCAGGCGGAGAGCATGAAGACGCCGAGTCCTGCCGCCTCGATCAAATACTCCGGCCAGTGATTTTTAAACGCATGATGCATCGCCACGCTCCAACCTGGCCGCGCTCGGAGGCGCTTCTCTAAAGTTCCATGTCGCTGATGTCATCACTCTTGAACGCTGACTTTGAGACACACGTACACCTGTAGGATTTGGGACATCCATTCTTCTTCTCTCTCTGGTTATGCGAGGGTTAATTCAAAATAGTCCTGGCGTGCGACTTCCATGAAGCCCGATTGCGCTTCTCGTCCTACCGAGCGCCGGGCGGGATCGCCTGACTCCTGAAGCTAATCATTCGTCTCATCAAATAGCTGATTACGATGGCTGCTCAACTCAATCTAGTAGTCGCTTAAATTTTTGTTTCCTTACACCCGATTTAAGATACAGAGCCAATCTCTTCCTGAGCAGTCTCTTTTTAATGAGCACTCGTCGTCGCATGTTCAATCTCCCTGCGGATAATTCAAAAAAGCTCTACCGATTTATTTGTCGTGGGAGAAGCGAAAAACTTACAGGGATTTCAGTGAAGAAGAAGTTACTGTGCTTTCTCAGAGAGGGCGCGCCTTATCCGGTCACGGGCTTCGGTCGAGAGGGAATCGGTCGCGGAAGATTCTTCCGGTGGGAGTTGGTCGGCGCGTGTGCGCAATGCATCTCTGATAATGCGGAGGTGCTCCAGATACCAGACGCACCAGATGCAGACCAGAAGATGCAGCTTCATCGCTGCACGCTCGCGCAACGTCAAACGGCGCTCCATCGACTGCGACATGACCAAAGACATGTCTTTGCAGTTCGGCAGCCTGCGGAGCAGAAAGTATCTCACCGCGTGCGTCATTCTTTTGTATAGCTTTAGTCTCATCAATAATAATGAATCTAAAAAAGAGGGTTCAGCGTTCAAGGCGGCGGCTTGTTATTAAGAGAAGAAACAAGGCTGGTGCTTGAACTCTGAACCTCTAATTCACTTCGACCACGTCTTACATATCCCGCTCTTCAGTTATATTCACTAAAGAATTGAAGCCTTCATAACCATCTGGTTCCTTGAGACCGTTACCGGGATCATCCAACCAGCGTGTGCCGTTGATAAGGAGCTTATATCTGTATCGCCCGGGGATGAGCGGCCCAACAAAAGCGCGCCAGACTCCGTCCACGCCTCTCTTGAAAAGAGTTTCGGAGGGTTTCCAGCCATTGAAATCGCCTGCGATTGCAACCGTGTCGGCCAGGTCGTCGTGATATGAAAAGAGAAGTTTTCCGGCCTCAATGCGCGGTGGCCCGAAGCTGTGATGGTCAAAAGTATGCTGTTCGCGAAGTGCCGCCTGCACCGCTCGTCGAGCGTTCAAGACGCCGTAACCCTGTCTGATGAGTGACGCGTTAGTAATTCTGTCTGCCGTCGAGATCAAAATATTTTTGATGGTGGCGGGAGCTAGATTCGGATTGGCTTCAAGCATCTGTGCGACGACAGAGGAGACGATGGGGGCTGCGAACGATGTTCCGTCGCCGTGCTGGTAATGTGTGGAGGTCGTCCTGTTCTGCCTCAGGAGCGATTCGACCGCCCGGCGAATCGTGTCCGCGTCTTCCTCCGGAAGAGTTTCCGGCAATTCCGCTTCTCGCCAGAGACGGCGCGCGATGCTGTGCAAGAGGTAGTCGGGCGCGGCTGCGATCTGCGAAAGATTTTCTGCGACCGTGTAGGCGGAAGTTCCCGGCAGGATGGGCGTCGCAACCCACATCGCAGGGGCGATAATCTCAGGCTTTAGCGTGCCGTCGGCGGTCGCGCCGTAGTTCGAGCTGTAAAGGTCGAACTTGCGATTCCCAATCCGGTTATTGTCATCATAGCCGCCGACTGTTATCACCGAAGGCGAGTTAGCCGGGGGCACTGACGTATGTTTTTCGGCGTGACCGTTGTTACCGGCAGCCGCTACGACCGTGATGCCTTGCCTGATTGCCTCTTCAGCCGCCTGATCAATGACACTTTGCGAGCAGGGGATGTCTTCGTCACCGCCGAGCGAGATGTTCAGTACGCGAATTCCGTAGCGATCTCGATTCTCTATCACCCACTCAAGCCCTCGCGCAATATTTCCCTCTGTTATCTTGCCATCGTGGCTCACCTTAACCAGAGCGAGTTGCGCATCGGACGCCAGCCCGCGATAGATACCGTCCGAAAGCCGCCCGTTACCGGCAGCGACCACAGACGTTTGAGTCCCATGCCATTGCCATGCTTGAGAAGGCCGGGCATGATCGAGTGAAGCCATCTCTCCTACGATGTCATGAAAGGCGATGATTCTGTTGGCGGGTTCAGTCAGATCAGGGTGCGGGTAAAAGCCTGAGTCCAGAAAGGCGATGGTCGCGCCCCGGCCTGTGTAGTTATCATCGGCATCGAGCCTGAGAGGCAGAGGGATGACCGCGAAACGGTTCTGTCCGTGATCGTGCCCATGAGTCGCCCTCATCTCCTGTATGTCCGTAGTTTCACTCGACATAAAAGTCCTCAAACCTTTCCGGCAAAAATGCCGTGTTTGTTTCTCTTTGGATTCACGTGTGGGCACATGGGACGGCCTCAAACGCGCTTGCAGGGCATCACGCGGGTACACTGCATCCACAAAGTTAGTCGTATGAGCCGGGAAATCCTTACAGGGAAAAGGGAAGAGATTACTGATCGCTTCGATTGAGGGCGAGCCTGATGCGCTCACGCGCTTCGGTGGAAAGAGAATCGGGGGAGGGTTCGTCGTCTTCGGTTTTACTTGCGCGGAGACGCACGGCGTCCCTCATGATGTGCAACTGCTCCAGATACCAGACGCACCAGACGCAGACCCAGAGGTGCAGCTTCAAGAGCACTCGTTCGCGCAAACTTAGCGGGCGTTCCATTGATTCGGACATCACTGCGGCCATCTGCTTACACGTCGGAAGCCGGTGAAGCAGAAACCACCTCACCGAATGTGTAAACTTGCTGTACAGTCGCAAAGGCATCTTAGTGTTTGACCTGTTCTCGTTTGAACCAATTCACTTCTAGGCACCGCCTGAGATGAATCCGCGCGCGGTGCAGCATCACCCAGAGATTATTTACCGTAATGCTCAGCACCTCGCAAATCTCGTCGCTGTTTAAGCCGTCTACTTCACGGAGCGTGAAAGCATTTGCGATTCGCGGCGGGAGTGGGGCCAGGCACTCTTTGAAAACCTCCCAGAACTCACTCTGCTCAAGCAGTTCAGCCGGGTTTGTATGCCAATCGCCAGGGGCCTTCTCCGGCCTCCAGTGATCCGTCCATTCTCCTGAATCTCTGAACAGCTCATCGTGCTCGAAATCATTCTCCAGCTGGCTCTCCGGCGTCTCGCGGCTGGCGCGTCTGTAGTAATCTATAATTTTGTGTTTGAGAATTCCTACAAGCCATGTTCTTTCAGAGCCGCGCCCGGCGAAGTTCTGATAAGCCTGTAGAGCGGCCAGTAAAGTCTCCTGCACAATATCTTCGGCGACCGAATAGTCGCGCAGGCGAAACGTCGCATACCTGAACAGGTAATTGCCGTGTTGATCAAGCCACAGGCCGGGATCGGGGGATGGAGCTTGTGCAGCTCCTGGCGCATCATTCATAGAAAATCGCGCTGGTGTCGAATAGGGATAGTTAAAATATCTGGAAATGCGTACTACAATGTACTATCTCAAATTTCGAGAGTAAAGCTTACGCTTTTGATGGAAAAAGTAAACCTTGGCTCATGCTTGAGGATGAAGCGCTATGAAGGAAAAACTATGAAGCTCAAACCATGTCGTGATTGCGGGGCGATGGTTTCTTCAACCGCCAGGGGGTGTCCGGTGTGCGCTCGTAATCTGGAGGCCGAAAGAAGATTGGCGAGATGCTTCTGGCTGATAGTTGTGCCCGCAATTCTAATTTTGAGTGGCGCTGCCGCAGCCCTGCTATACCACAGGAGATAGCATAAACAACATGCTCTCGTTTGGGCTTCGCTTTGATTTTTGAGAGGAGGATGGGTTAGCAGGCCATTACAAATTTGATGCCGCCTCCTATGATTGTTCTGTCGGCCCAGCAGTTCTCGTGGGCAAAATTGTATTAAGCGAGCCTATGTTCATAGGGACTTTTGTGTAAGACACATTTCTGTCATAAACAAAACAAAAAATCTCAATTTGACTGTTATCGGATACGGCTACTAAGATGTGCTCGCAATCATCCCACATGCATTTTGCAAGAAGATTGCAATAACAAACCCCTTCCTCCCCTCTTTCAGACAGATTGAATTTGAGAGGCTTGAAAATGCAGCCCGACCGCATTGTCAGCATTAGCGCTTGCCCACATCAGGTAGAAGTGTGGGCACTCTTGTGTTTGAAAACTTTTAAGTTGACATAAAACAGTCCCGTCATCACCGGCAAGTGATAACGGGACTACTTGATTTTACAACCTCCGCCATAAAGGCGTAGATGCAAATCTGAGCAACAAGCATCTTAGCGCAGAGCGTGGCGGTGGTTCAAGAGAAAAAGGAGCCGACATGAACCGCGCACACGCTGTTGTCGTATCAGACAGCCGTTTCTCCTCTCTCCTTATCTGTTTCGCACTGCTCCTGATTTTTCAGAGCGGCGCGCTAGCCAACGCGTCACGGGACGGGGCGGCAGATAATCCGACTTTACAAACTCCAAGTTTAAATCCAGAGACGCCGTCGCCAGCGCCGTCGCCAGCGCCGCAAGCCGTCGCCACGCCGACGCCGGACATCTGGGTGACGCCGACGCCGACGCCGCCCGAACCCTTAGCGACGCCGACGCCTCAGCCGACGCCTCAACCGATTCCAACGCCGGACACGACGCCGCCTCCGCCCGCGCCCATGTGTGAGCGGACCATCACGGCCAATGTCGTCGCCTTCGATCAGATCTATACGTACAACCGCTTCGGGGCTTTTAATCCGGCAGGGATGATGTTTGCGTTGCGGCGCGACGTTGACGGCTCAGGCCCCGGCAACGTTCATCTCAAAGAGGGCAAGCGACCGCGACCCATCGTGCTGCGCGTCAATGAGGGAGACTGCTTGCAGATCAACTTCACCAATCTGTTGGGCGTGACGCGTCCTGATAATGATTCGACTTATACACGCTATGCTTCCATACACGTCAACGGGATGGACTACGTCAACGGCCCTGGTCAGGACGACGGGGCAAATGTCGGGATCAATGCCTCGTCGCTGGTCGCGCCCGGCAGCAGTAAAACTTATAAGTTGTATGCGGCCAAGCAGGGACAATATTTAATGTACTCTATGGGCGCGCCCGCTGGCGGTGAAGGAGACGGCGGGCAACTCGATTTAGGACTCTTCGGCTCTGTCAACGTCGAGCCGAGAAACGCCAAGTGGTATCGCTCGCAGGTCACAGCCGAACAACTGCAAGCCGCGACGGTGGGTAGAAACCCGAACGGGACGCCGAAGATTAACTACGAGGCCGTGGACGCTAACAACGTGCCGATTCTCAACCTGCTGCAAGGCAACGAGATCGTGCACACAGATCTGAACGCCATCATCACAGGCTTTGTAGAGGATTGCGCGGACGCGCCGCCCTCAAGCACTTGCGGCCAAAACTTCCGCGAGTTCACAGTAATTTTCCACGACGAGATTAAAGCCGTGCAGGCTTTCCCCGAGCTTGAGCTGGAAGTCTTTCATGGAGTGCGCGACGGCTTTGCCATCAACTACGGCTCAGGAGGGATGGGGGCAATCATTCTCGCCAATCGAAAGCAGCTCGGCCCTGCGGCGCGTTGCACCGAATGTAAGTACGAAGAGTTTTTCCTTGAATCGCATCCGAACAATGACCCCGCGATGATTGTCAGGAGGGATGCTAACGGCAGAGCTGTAGAGGCTCTGTTCCCGGACGATCCTTCAAACGTGCATCACTCGTATCTTGGCGACCCTGTGCGCTTCCGCAACTTGCAGGCGGGGCCGAAAGAGACGCACGTCTTTCACCTTCATGCGCATCAGTGGTTGCAGAGTCCGCGTGACGAGAACTCGACCTATCTCGACTCGCAGACCATTTCGCCGGGCGCGGCCTTTACCTACGA
>JAFBAJ010000047.1 GCA_019247865.1 Acidobacteriota bacterium | reverse complement strand
TCTCGATCTTGTAGTTGTGCCCGTGCAGGTTCTCGCACTTCCCCTTGTAGCCGCGCAGTTGATGCGCGCTCGAAAAGTTGCGCTCGATCATCACTTCAAATTGTCCGGCCATAATTTTTAAATCGAAAGTTCCCTTACCTGAGATGCATATCAACCCGACCTCTCAAAATATCCAACAGCAAACGCGGACGATTTTTCAGATACCACCAGACCCATGAAGGATGGCGAACAAAGTAGAGGAGGAAGATCGGCCAACCCCATCTCGATAATTTAGACCAAAAGGTTTCCATTCCGCGAATAAATCTTATCATCCGGCGAAGGCCGTGTCTTTATCAAACACGCGCCCGACTTCGCGTATGTCCGAAGTGACGCGGCACGGCGGCAGGCTCTCCAGGAACATGCGCCCGTAAGCTTTGGTTCGGAGGCGCGGGTCGAGCACAGCCAGCACGCCGCGGTCGGTCGCGCTGCGGATGAGACGGCCGAGGCCCTGCTTGAGAGCGATGATGGCCTGCGGCACGCTGTACTCGTAAAAGCTGGAGCCGCCCTGATCGTCTATGTAGCGTTGGCGCGCGGCGACGACCGGATCGGACGGCACTGCGAACGGCAGCTTGTCCACGATGACGCAAGACAACTGCTCGCCGCGCACATCGACGCCCTGCCAGAAGCTCGCCGTGGCGAACAGGACCGCGTTCGGCGTCTCGCGAAATTTTTCCAGCAGCCCGGCCTTCGCGGCAGTCCCCTGCAGGAAGCACGGATAATCTATCTCCGGCGCGACGCGATCATAGAGAGCCTTCATCCCGGCGAAGCTGGTCGAGAGTACGAACGCGCGCCCCTCGCTCGCGCGCAGGAGCTTGATGACTTCGTCCGCAGCCGCCTGCGGCCATTCCTGCGCGCGCGGGTCGGGCATGCGCGGCGGAAGATACAGCACGGCCTGATTCTCGTAATCGTATGATGAAGGCGCGATGAGGTCGTCCGTCTCTTCCGTCAAACCGAGCCGCTCGCGTATGAAAGAGAAGTTGCCCGCGCTCGCTAAGGTCGCGGAAGTCATGACGACCGTCTCGACCTTCTCAAAAAGCTTGTCCTGCAGGAGCCCTGAGACATCTATCGGCGAGGCGCGCAGGAAGAGGCCGCGCCCGCGCCGCTCCATCCAGTAGACGAAATGCTTGTCGTCCCCCGCGACGATGAATTGCAGGTCAAAGCGCAGCTGCCGCACGCGGCGCACCAGACTCTCGATCTCGACCGGTTGTTCGGGAAGCGCATCGAGCGTCGTCTCCATCCGGTCGAGCGCGCCGTCCAGACCCAGATAAGCATCGCCGAGCGGCGTTGCCTCGATCTCGCCATCAGTACGTTTTCGAGCGAACGTGCCCGGCATGATGGGGAACCTGCCCTCTTCGCCACGGCCGTTGCGAAAGCCCATCCAGAAATTGTCCGCGAAGCGCGTCAAACGTCCGGCGATCTTGGTCAGCTCGCGATTGGCGTCCACGCTCGTGATCGGCAGCATCGCCAGATCGCGCACGAGGTCTTCGAGCTGGTAGCTCGAAACCTGCGCGCCGAAATATTCCGCCGCCACGTCTTCGATGAGATGCGCTTCGTCAAAGACGACCGCCGAATAGTCCGGCAAGACCTGCCCGTACTGCCCGCCGCGCAAAGCGAGGTCTGCGAAGAAGAGATGATGATTGACGATGACGATGTCCGCATCCGTCGCACGCTGCCGCATACGCGTGATAAAGCAGGCGTCGTAGTCAGGGCACTTCTGCCCGACGCAGGTCTCCGAGCGCGCGTCTATGTGTCGCCAGAAGGAGGGATATTCCGGCAGCTCCGTCAGCTCCGCGCGGTCGCCCGACTGCGAGTCTCTGGCCCAGTGGCGCACCTCGTCGAAATAGTCCATCTCGTCCAGACCATCGAGGATCGGCATCGTCTCGGCGCGCTTGATCTTTTGCAGGCAGGCGTAGTTGCCGCGCCCCTTCATGTACGCGGCGGTGAACTTTTTGGGCAGCACCTGCTGGAGAAAAGGCACGTCCTTCTCCATCAACTGCTCCTGCAGGTTTTTCGTTCCCGTGGAGATGATCGTGCGCCCGCCGCGCGCGAGCGCCGCCGCGATGGCAGGCACGAGATAAGCTAAGGTCTTGCCCGTTCCCGTCCCGGCCTCGACGATGAGATGGCGTTTCTCCGTGAAAGCACGCAGCACCGCCTCGGCCATCTGAATCTGGCCGGGACGATACTCATATTCCGGGTGCGCTCGCGCGATCAGGCCGTGAGGGCCAAAGATTTCTTCCATAAAGCAATTTTCAGTTTCATTAGATGCGGGAGCGGGGCCCAAAGATTGTCAGGGAGCAGGCGTATCCTGCTCTTCCACGAGGTTAATGACGATTTTGGCGAGGCCGGTGTCCTCGTCCAGATCAATCTTCACATTTCTCTCACTATTTATCTCTTC
>JAFBAJ010000737.1 GCA_019247865.1 Acidobacteriota bacterium | reverse complement strand
TTCTATTTCATCGCCAACAGCCAGTGGAGCACCGTCAGCGAGAAGGGAGAACTCGCGGCGGAAGATAAATTGCGAAAGCCGGTCGTGCTGAAAACGAAGCTCTAAAAAGTTCTTTGTGCTTTGATCTTTGTACTTTGCTCATTTCGTTTAACTTGAATTCCAAAGCTCGGGATTGAGTCGCGTGCAAAAAGCAAAGCACAAAGCACAAAGAACCAATCTTGAAAGATTCGCTTGAATCCTTGCGGAGCACGCGGTAGCATCCACTTTATGAAGAACAACAGCCTTTCAGGCAATCATGCGCGGCGCGTGGTTGCCGCTGGCATCGTAGCTTTCGCCGCGTGTGTGATCCTCGCGCAGAGCGTGTGGGCGGCCGATTGGAACGGCATCGAGCCGCTCAAGTCGCGTCGGGCCGATGTCGAAAAGATTCTCGGCCAGCCCGTCAAGGATCAGCCGGGCGAGACCGGCGTGCTCCATTTCAAGGTCGCGGGCGGGATGGTGACGGTCGCTTTCGTTGACGCACGCTTCGTCTCGTCGAAGCGGCTCGCGCCGGATTTGGAAGGCACCGTCCGGCAGGTCGTGCTCCAGCACGACAATGCTTCGGACACGCCGGAGTCGATGGGCCTGGATTCGAAGTCGGACTTCAAGCGGGACGACGGCGCGAACGGGGTGACCAAGTACACCAACCTCAAGGAAGGCATCGTCTATACCTTCATCGGCGGCAAACTGAAAACGACCTACTTCACGCCTTCGAGCGATCAGTGGTCGCGGGCGCAACGGTAAACAGCAGTTTATGCTGTACCAAAGTCTCCTAACCGACGCTCTGCGCGAGCAGTGCGATGAGTTCGTGCAGTTCGAGCGTGAGTGGCGCGATGATGTGTTTGATTACGCGCAGCGCCTGCGCGCGCTCGACGGGCTCCGGGCTGAAGATGTCTCTGTGCGCCTCGGCGCAATGCGCGAGCCGGGCGCGCTGCCCTCGGATGAGCTCGAACGCACGGGCTCTGTGCTCCTGCCGTTCGGCGTTAGCTGGCGCACGCACGAAGAGGCGCGGCGCTGGGCGATAGATGCTTTGGAGGGGCGCGTGACCTTCGCCGCGGACGGCAGCCAGCTCCTGCCGGGCAGGGAAATCTCGCTGCCAGTCGCCGCCGTGCAGGTCGCGTGGTTTGAAAATCCGCACACGCGCGACGGCAAGTACGAGAAGCAGGCGCGGTTCCAGATCATTCCGCCCGGCGCGCTGCTGGAAGACGAGGCGGGGCGCGTCAACGCGGAGACGGTCGTGGCGCTGCGACGCTTTCAGCTTGAAGTAGCAGAGCTGCGCCGTTTTCTGTCGAGCAAGCGCGACTGGCGCGAGCGCAAAGAGCGTCCGCCCGTCGCCTTCTTCGACGGCACGCTGCTCATCTCCATCGCGCAGCCGAGGACAAAGATTCAGGAGCGGTATGTTGACGCGATGGTCGAGCTGGTCAGGCTCTCGCGCGAAACGGAAGTCCCGTTAGTCGGCTTTGTCGATCAGAGCTACGCGCGCGATCTGATCTCGCTGCTGGATGCTTTGAATAAGTCCGGAGCACATCAGAGCCGCGCGCTCTATGACGCGCAGCTCCTGCGTGCGCTGGAGGCGGACGGCCAGCCGCTGCTCAAAGCGTGGGGCGACCGGACGGCTTTCTGCTATTGCCTGCGGCACGGCCTGACGGAATCGTTCAGCGACGATGCCGGCAGGCCGCTCGTCGGCTTCACGTACCTGCAAACGACCGGCAATGGTGCGCCAGCGCGGCTCGACATTCCGTCCTGGGTCTACGAGGCCGGACTGCTGGAAGAGGTGCTGGACGCCGTCCGCGCCGAATGCGTCGGCGGGCTCGGTTATCCTTATGCGATTGAGACGGCGGACGCGGCGGCCGTCATCACCACGCGCGACCGCGAACAGTTTCTGCACGCGCTACAGGATTTTGCGCGCGAAGGGAACTTCAGTTTTCAGGTCTCGCGCAAAGCCGCGAGCAAAGTGCGTCGCCGCTGAGACGCATCTGAGCATCCAAAAGCTTTGAGTCGAGCAGACATCATTGACACGAATGATTTTATGAAGAGCATGCGGGGCGACGAGCCGGAAGAGGGAGAGCGGAGAAGTGGCCGGGCAGTTTCTGAAAGTTCTGAAAGTCCTGAAGGGCCTGAGGGCGAGCGCGCCTGTCCCGCCTGCGGCGCGAAGGAGCATCGCGGGCGTGCGCAGTTCTGCGCGACGTGCGGGCGCTCTCTCGGCGACGGCGAGTATCTTCCGGCGGACGCCCTGCGCTCTTCGTATCACCTGCAACAGCCGCATCGCCGGACGGCCTTCGATAATAATATGAATCTCAAACGCAGGCTGCGCTCATTGCAGGCCAAACTGCCGACGCCGAATCGCAACGGAGCTTCGACGACTGCGCTCGCTTTCGTCACCTACTCGCTGGTGCCTTACCTCGGCATCCTCTTCTGTCCGGGCGCGGTCGTGATGGGCGGCATCGGCCTCATCCGCTCGTGGCGCGTGCCTGCCCTGGGCGGGCGCAAAGCCTCTTACGCGGGCCTCTTTTTCGGCCTCATGATTTTCAGCGTGCAGATGTTGCTCTGGTGGGTGCTCTACAAAGTGCCTGGCTGGACGCAGCGAGGGGGCTTTTAAAAGTTGCTCAAGCTTGCCAAGATCGTCAAATCGAATTCGCATTTGGACTACGTGGGGCGCGTGATCGACGCGCTGGATGCGGACGAGCCGCCGGCTGCGGCCGACTACGGCTTCGCGCAGTTCGTCTCGATTCCGCTGGACGAAGAGCTGGATGTGGTCGGCGTCATCTATAACTCGATGCTAGCCAATCCTGATTACGGGAGCTACGGGCCGCGTCTCTCGCCCGCGCCCGATCTTTCGGTCCTGAGCCCGGACTATCTGAACGAGCAGGGCGTGCTCATCGGGATCCTGCTTCTGGGCTGGCGCAATCGTGTGACGAAGGAGCGGCAGCAGGGCGTGCCGCGCCGAGTGATTCCGGTCAACCAGGTGATTTACAGGCTCGCGGACAAAGAGGCTTTCGAGTTTCACCAGCAGGCGGACGGCCAACTCCAGCTTCATTACTATTCGCAGGTCATCACGCACGCAGGAATGTTCAGCGTGCCGCTCATCGAAGCCATCCTCGAACAGCTCGAACCGCAATGCCAGCCGGGCGAGAAACAGCGCCTGTGTGTGCTAAAACAGGCGCTGGTCTGGCAACGTACGGTGGGCGGGATGCGTCTTTAAGGTATAATATCTGAAGTTGCTCCCCCGCCCGTGTGAGGACTTTAGAAAATCCAAACCTTTTTTGAGAGGGGAAAATTAAATGAAAAGCATATCGAAAATCGCCGGGGCCTGTCTGCTCGCAGCCCTGATGGCGTGCGCCGCCTTAGCGCAGAGACCGCGCGTGGCCGACTCGACCTCTGATCCGGCGGACGCGCCGCCGCCCGCGCCTTCGACCGTCAAAGCCAAATACGAAGGCGGCGTCTTCGGTTACAACCAGAAGCAGGACGGCACGCTCACTTTCGATGACGCGAACAACCGCCTCCTCTTTCGTAACAAGCAGGGCAAGGAGATGCTCTCCATTCCTTACGCGAGCGTGCTCTCGACCTTCGCCGATACGCAGGCGCGTCGCCCGACCGCAGCCTCTGTCATCGGCAGCGCCGTGCCGTACGGCCTCGGTCTCCCCGCGCTCCTTTTCAAAAAGAAGTATCGTTACCTGACGCTGCAATTTGAAGATCAGGACACGCGCGTCTCAGGCGTCACGAGCTTTAAGATGGAGAACAAAGAGGTGCTCGCTTCGGTCGTCAACACGCTGGCGAACAAGGCCGGCCTGACGCAGCGCGGCGAGGTCTTCGTTCGCCTGAGGCCGAAACAGCAGATGGCCTCGGCGTCCGACAGCTCGATCATACGCGTGGACGACCGCGTGGCAGCAGACCGCGAGCCGATCGCGGGCGGCGTCCTCAACGGCAAAGCCATCTCTCTGCCCAAGCCCGTCTATCCGAGGGAAGCCAGAGACGCGAAGGTCACCGGCCCGGTCACCGTGCAGGTCATCATAGACGAGCAGGGCAACGTCACCTCCGCCAAGGCCGTCTCCGGCGACCCGCTCCTGCAAGAAGCCGCCGTGACCGCCGCGCGCGCAGCCAAGTTCTCGCCGACCACACTCTCCGGCCAGCCGCTCAAAGTCTCAGGCGCCATCACGTATAACTTCGAGCTGCAATAACTCGTTCTTCCAGACACAAAAAAAGAGAGCGCAGGTCATCCCCTCCTGCGCTCTCTTTTTTATGCACATCCGGACATTGACTCCCGGCGGACAACGGTGAATAATCCGAAGCGTCTGCCAGAGTCTACTCAAAGCCGCAGGATATGACTCGCTCACACGGCAGAGACAGAAAACCATTTGACCGCCCAGCCGTCTGCCAGCACGTGTGCCGGCAGTCAAACCTCTTTCTGTGCCCGTTGCCGGGATCGAGGCGAGCAGGATGGAACCGAGAATTTACAGCGTCATCCGCCTGATGTTGTCGGAGCTTGACCGCGAGCGGCCTCTCGAAGAGCTGGCTCAATCGGTCAACCTCTCCCCCTCGCGTCTGCGCCATCTCTTCAAGTCAGAGACAGGCGTTTCGCCCGCGCAGTATCTCAAAGCGCACAAGCTGGAGAAGGCGCGGCTGCTGTTGGAGAACACCTTTCTCACGCTCAAAGAGATCATGCATCAGGCCGGATTCACGGACCGGAGCCACTTCATGCGGGATTTTCAGAAGACGTACGGGCTGCCGCCCCTGCAATACCGGAAGCAGTTTCTGCTCGCACAGCAGAAACCGCAGGCGGTTGTCAGGACAGCTATTTCGTAGCCACCTCAGACGGGCGCTTCACTCTTTGCTCTTCTTAAAGGACTTCGTCGCCGATGCTCTCTTCATTCTCAAGAGAGTCTAATCGCCATGCGTATCGAGCGCGCTGCTGTAGATCTCGCCGCCGGAGGCGACGAACTCGGCGGCCTTCTCCTTCATCCCTTCGTGTAGCGCCGCATCGTCGTCCAGCTCCTTCTGCGCGGCGTACTCACGCACGTCCTGCGTGATCTTCATCGAGCAGAAGTGCGGGCCGCACATCGAGCAGAAGTGCGCGAGCTTGGCTCCCTCCTGCGGCAGCGTCTCGTCATGGAACTCGCGCGCCACCTCCGGGTCGAGCGAGAGGTTGAACTGGTCTTCCCAGCGAAACTCGAAGCGTGCTTTCGAGAGCGCGTTGTCGCGCGCCTGCGCGCCCGGATGTCCCTTCGCCAGATCGGCCGCATGCGCCGCGAGCTTGTAGGTGATGACGCCTTCCTTGACATCCTTCCGGTTCGGCAGGCCGAGATGCTCTTTCGGCGTGACGTAGCAGAGCATGGCTGTGCCGAACCAGCCGATCATCGCCGCGCCAATGGCCGAAGTAATGTGGTCGTAGCCGGGCGCGATGTCGGTCGTCAACGGGCCGAGCGTGTAGAACGGAGCCTCCTGACAGATCTCAAGCTGCTTGTCCATGTTCTCTTTGATGAGATGCATCGGCACGTGCCCCGGCCCCTCGATCATCACCTGACAGTCGTGCTCCCAAGCGATCTTGGTCAGCTCGCCCAGCGTCTCAAGCTCGGCGAACTGCGCCTCGTCGTTCGCGTCCGCGATGGAGCCCGGACGCAGGCCGTCGCCCAAACTGAAAGAGACATCGTAGGCCGCCATGATCTCGCAGATCTCGCGGAAGCGCGTGTAGAGAAAGCTCTCCAGGTGATGCGCGAGGCACCACTTCGCCATGATCGAGCCGCCGCGCGAGACGATGCCGGTCGTGCGCCGCGCCGTCAGCGGAATGTAAGGCAGCCGCACGCCCGCGTGAATCGTGAAGTAGTCCACGCCCTGCTCCGCCTGCTCGATCAGAGTGTCGCGGTAAATTTCCCACGTCAGCTCTTCGGCCTTGCCCCCGACCTTTTCCAGCGCCTGGTAGATCGGCACAGTCCCGATGGGCACCGGCGAGTTGCGCAGAATCCATTCGCGCGTCGCGTGTATGTTCTTGCCCGTGGACAAGTCCATCACGGTATCCGCGCCCCACTTCGTCGCCCAGCGCATCTTCTCGACCTCCTCTTCGATGGAAGAGGCGACCGCAGAGTTTCCGATGTTCGCGTTGATCTTGACGAGAAAGTTGCGCCCGATAATCATCGGCTCGGATTCCGGGTGATTGATGTTGGCGGGGATGATCGCACGCCCGCGCGCCACTTCATCGCGCACGAACTCCGGCGTCACATGAGTGGGAAGCTGTGCGCCAAAGCTTTGCCCTGCGTGTTGATGCCGGAGCGAGCTGCGGTCGCTCATCATCGAATACGCTGCTTCACGGCCGAGGTTTTCGCGGATGGCGATGAACTCCATTTCGGGCGTGATGATGCCGCGCCGCGCATAGTGCATCTGCGTCACGTTGTGCCCGGCCGCGGCGCGCAAAGGGGCGCGACGGAGTCCCAGAAATTCTTCGAGGCGACCGCGCTCACGCCCACGCGCGTACTCTTCCGCGCCCGCCGTCAGATAGCCGTTGTCTTCCGGCTTCACTTCGCGCCCGACGTATTCCTCGACGCCGCCGCGCGCCAGAATCCATTCGCGCCTGAGCGCGGGCAGCCCTTCGCGCACGTCGCACTTGATGTCTGGATCGTCCCACGCGCCGCTCGTGTCGTAGACGCGCACGGGCCGGTTCTCTTCCATCTCGCCGTTGAAATTTCTGGTCGGATGCAGCTCGATCTCACGAAAGGGAACACGCACGCCTGCACTCTCGCCAGTGACGAAAACCTTGCGCGAGTTGGGCAGGCGCACTTCGTCGCTGCGCTGCTCGTTCGATGTCTTGGTTGTGCTCATAACAAAAAAACTTTCTGGCTCCGGGATGACGCGAGCCGGAAAAAGAAAGACCGC
>JAFBAJ010000569.1 GCA_019247865.1 Acidobacteriota bacterium | reverse complement strand
AAAGAGATGAGCGAGGTCAAAGTGGTCGTCAACGGGGTCGGCGCGGCGGGCGTCGCCTGCACGAAGATCATCATGGCGGCGGGCGTCCGTAACGTCATCGGCTGCGACCAGTTGGGCGCGCTCTATCGCGGGCGGCGCGAGCACATGAACTGGATCAAGGAATGGTATTCGCGCAACACCAACCCGAACGAAGAGAAGGGCAGCGTGCACGATGTCATCAAGGGCGCGGATGTCTTCATGGGCCTCTCCGTGCCGGGCGTGCTGAGCGTTGAGGACATCCAGAAGATGGCTCAGAAGCCGGTCGTCTTTGCGATGGCGAACCCGGTGCCGGAGATCATGCCGGAGGAGGCAGACCCTTACGTCGCGGTGATGGCGACGGGCCGCTCAGACTATCCGAACCAGATCAACAACGTGCTCTGTTTCCCGGGCATCTTTCGCGGCGCGCTCGCCTGCCGCGCCTCGCGCATTAACGAAGAGATGAAGCTCGCCGCCGCACACGCCATCGCCGGCATCATCACCGACAACGAGCGCCGCCCGGACTACATCGTCCCTTCCGTCTTCGACAAACGCGTCGCCGAAGCCGTCGCCAACGGCGTCGAAGAGGCCGCCTATCAGACCGGCGTCGCCCGCCGCGAACGCGCGACCGTGGACTCGTTGATGTAAAAGCCCCGGGCAGGTTCGACCTCACCGCCTGCCGGCATCGCTACAACCCGGCACTGAAATGTTTTGCCGTCAAAACGCATAAAAACTTAGAAGACCTCTAAACGGCCCCCTTCTCTTTGAACACTCAAATAAGGGAGTTGGTCTATGCAGACAAAATGTTGCTTTTTCCCTGATAAAGATGTATTAAGCTGTCGCTCTCGCTTTCTCTGGCAGGTTTGGATGAACCTCAAAAAGTCATCCCAAACTTAACTCAAAACCCTTTGACGGCTTAGAAGCGAAATACTCATCTCATTTCTCGAACCCCGCAGTTCGCTAAGCCGGCCAACAACATAAGGAAAAAGCCATGAAAAAGGTATCTATCTATCTTTTGCTGTGTGTCGTCGCCTTTACCACCGGCTGTCCGAACTATCGTCCCAAGCAAGTAAATTTCAAGAATCCGGAAGGCTATGTCAAAGATCTCAATGATTATTTAGCAAGTCGGCAGGCGTACTATCTCTCGATCTATGGCAGCAGGCCGGAGGAAGCCAAGCGGGCTAGAAACGAAGCGATTGAGACCGTTCTGCCCTACCTTGACGCGGCGTACGCGGATTTCGTCAACGACATCGCGCGCGGGCGGGACCGAACCAACTTTGTCGCCGATCTGATCGAGTTGGGCACTTCGGCGGCAGTCGGCATCACCAACGGCGAGCGTCCCCTTCAGATTCTCGGCGTCGCCCTGACTGCTTTCCGGGGCGGGCGCAGATCAGCTGACCTCAATTTCTACAAAGACCAATCTACGCCGATCCTCATCAGCAAGATGGACGGCAACCGCGCCAAGGTGCGCGCGACCATTTTGGTGCGCGAAAGGGATGATGTCATCACCTATCCGATCAGCGCGGCGATCTCGGACATCGTTGAATACATCAACGCGGGCACGCTGGTCAGGGCTTTTACCGAATTGCAAAAAGATACGGCTGTGAACACTCGCCAGGCGGAAGATAACTTACAGGTGCTGAAAGGCGTCACGCTGACCCCGGAAGCTACGCCTGAGTTTCGTAATCTTTCAGTTGCCTCCCTGAGAGTCCTTCAGAAATTAGCAAACGATTTGAACAGCGACGACGCAGCCACGAAAGATGCGGCTACCCGGACGTTGCAGAAAATCGTCTCGGCGCTGGAAAAAGACACGGTTGCCGCCACCGTTCTAAAGGCTGCCGGTGTCTCTTCACAAGAGACGGATGGAGCTAAATTGAGACAGGGTTTGATTGGGGTTCGAGGTAACGCCGCCGAGGCGAATAATACTGAACTGGTGAACAAGATCAACCAAGCCATCGTGGATAACGGGCAGTAAGCCAATTTGAGGAGATTGAGATGCCTGCAACAAAACATACCAGAGCATACGGGGCGAATATGAGCTCACTCAACGGGCTTGAGCAGACGTGCGAGGCCGACGAAGCTAATCTCCCCGCCCAGCTCGTTAGTCTGGAGCTGGCGAAGTTCGAGGATGGAACCAAGGTGACCAAAGCGATCTATGAAGATTCCGGCGAGCCGTTGCTGGGTGAGCTTATCTTTGAGGTATTTAAAGACGATGTGGACGCCGGCAGTCGCACGGCTATACATAAGGCGCATCAGCCAACTCAGCCGCTTGTCTGCAAGGGGCAAGCCTTCATCAACAACAAGGCGACGAACGTAATCGTTTTCAGAGGATAGTAACTGAGCATAAAACCCCTGTCTTTACCGGTCATCTCTTCAAACCGGCTGCGATGATTGGAATGATGCGGCGCGGGACGGCGATGGCTTCTTTGATGTGGCGTGCGTGTGTGAAATGGCCCGCGACGTAGAGGCCGGGGACGTTGGTCTCGAAGGTTTCGGGGTCGTAGACGGGAACCTGTGTGAGGCCGCTGGGTTCGATCAGGACTCCGGCCTGACGGAGCAGGGTGAAGTCTGCGTCGCTGCCGATGAGGACGAAGACGGCGTCGTTCGGAAGCTCGACGGTCTCTCCGTCGTCCAGTTTGATTCTGACCGAGCGCTCGGTGATCTCCTCTATCTCCTGAAAGAAGACGAGGCGCAGGTGGCCCTGCTCGATGTGCGCTTCGAGCGGGGTGCGGACCCAGTGCTTGATGGAGTTCTTCTTTGGGTCGCGGTTCTCCCAGTCCGCGCGCCAGATGGTGAGCGTGGTGCGCGCGCCCTCTTCCGCGAGAAAGAGCGCGGCTTCGGCCGCACTGTTGCCGCCGCCGATGACCATCGCGTCCCTGCGCACGTACGGATAGGGCTCGATGAAGCGGTGCCGGACTTTCATTAAATCCTCGCCGGGCACGCCGAGTCGTCTGGGGTGCTGCATCGCGCCGATGGCGAAGAGCACGCGCGAGGCAGTGTACTCCGCGCGCGTCGTGAGCACGCGAAAGCCGCCCGACGAAATCCTTTCAATGCTCTGCGCTTCCTCCTCCGTGTTGACTCGCAGCTCGCGTTCGAGCACGAAGCGCACGTAATGCGAGAGCAGCTCCTCGCGCGTCGGCTTCTCGCGGCAGGATTCGAGCGAGCCCTCGCGCATCTCCAGCTCGTTCGGCGTGGAGAAGACCGTGCGTCCGACCGGATAGTGAAAGATCGTGTCGGCGATGAGTCCCTTCTCGATAACCAGATAGTCCAGGCCCTCGCGCGCCGCCGCGTCGGCCGCGGACAACCCGGCCGGCCCGGCTCCGATGATTAAGAGGTCTAGCAGTCCCTTGCTCATACTCTGCTGCTTAGAAGCTCAGCTCGCCATGTGCGACGACGACCGAAGGGCCGCCGACGCGAGTCTCTTCGATGCGCCCGCGCTCGCCCCTGATCTCGACGCTGATGCGGCTCGGACGCTCTATGAAGTCGCCCTGTTCGATGATGAAGCGATAAAAGCCTTCGTCCGGCTCCAGGTCGAGCGCGCCGTGATGGACGAGATAGGACGCGAGCGGCCCCGCCGCGCCGCCCGTCGCGGGGTCTTCGGTGATGCCGATAGCGGGCGCGAACAGGCGTGCGTGCGCGCGATGCTCGCCGCCCGACAGCGTCTCGCGCGAGAAGACGTACCATTCGGTGATGCCGAGCTCTGCGCCGACTTCGCTGAAGATGCTGTTGTTGACGCGGCAGCGCCCCAGCGCCTCAAGCGTGCGTATGGGGATGAGCAACATCGGGACTCCGGTCGAAGCCACCTGCACCGGCAACGTCTCGTCCAGCTCTTCGACGGAGAGCGAGAGGCCGCGCGTAATCAATTCAAGCGCGCTCGCCTCTGCCACGTCGCGTTGAATCTCAAAGCGCCCCTGCGTCATCACGACGCGCACGGGCTCTGTGTCTCTGAACTCGATCTCGACGGGCAGCACGCCGATACCTATTTCCTGCATGATGCGCGTCCAGCCGTTGCCGCCCTCAGGCACTGGCACGACGCCTTCGCGCGCGAGCGCGTTCCAGGTGCCGACGACCGGATGACCCGCCATCGGCAATTCGCGCGTAGGCGTGAAGATGCGCAGTCGCCTGAGCGCACCCGCGGCCCCGGTCGGCAGCACAAAGACCGTCTCCGACAGATTCATCTCGCGCGCGATGCGCTGCATCAGCTCATCCGAGAGCCCCTCGGCCTCCGGAAAGACCGCCAGCGGATTGCCGCTGAACGCACTCGTCGTAAAGACATCGAGTTGCAGGAAACGATATCTGTCCAAATGTCGCGTCATCCTTTCAAAACGAGAATCGAACCTATCATCGCGGCAACAGCCCGGCTCGTCAAATCAGATAGACCTCCGGCTTCCGGATGAAATGTTTTGCCTCGATCAGACATACATAATCAGGAAACCGGCTTCGGCGTAATAATGGCGGCGATCCTTACGCGGAGAACTTTAGATGCGTATTGACTTTTGTAATGCTCGGGATTATTGTGCACGCGCTTTCACGCTCATATCTTCTGGTGACTCTTTACTCATCGCCAGGTACATCCGAACGTCACCAACAGGAAATACGTGCGGCGATAATTCTGCGCGGTCACAGCCTCTGTAATTAGACATCAAGGCCGGATTCCTTCAAGACTGGTTAAGGCGAGCCTGTGCCGCGCATTGATGCGGCACAACTGCTCCTCAGTACTATCTCATCAGGAGAAAAATTATGAGAATCATGAACAACAATCCGCTTGATCTGGCGGGCGCGGACGGAGAAGTGATTACGGTCGACGTGACAGAGACGGGAGGTAATTTACTCCTCGTCAATACCACCTTGAACGGGGTCACGAGCTCTTTACCCAGAGACGAACCGAGGGCGGCGTTCAGCTTCAACCTGGAGAGCGATCATACCGTTCTCACCATGCTCTTCACCTTCTCCGTTAATGACGGCGGCAACTACGATATCGCCGTCAGTGGAAGCGCGGGAGGGCAGACTTC
>JAFBAJ010000056.1 GCA_019247865.1 Acidobacteriota bacterium | reverse complement strand
GCGTATGTCCGGGCGACGCTCGATCAGGTCGGACGGCAGACCGGCGGGCACAGCGGGCGGGAACTGCTGCTCCGTCAGGTTGCGTCCGCGCGAGATGGCTTGCGGATTCTGACCCGTCAGAAAACTGATGAAGTTCTCCTGCTGTTCGATGGCGCGCTCAAGGTCCGGAATGACTTCGGTCGCGTTGTAGACGAGCTCCTCGGCCTGCCGGAGTTCGAGCAGATTCGAGACGCCGCGCTCCTGCCGCAGCCTGATGAGCCGCAATGATTCCTGGCGCGAGGCGAGCGTGCGCCGTGCAATCTCCAGCTCGAAATCCAGCTCGCGCAGGATAAAGTAGGAGGTCGCCACGTCGCTCACCACCGTGGTCATCACGGCCCGCCGCGCCTCTTCGGACGCCAGCAGATCGGCCCGCGCCGCGGCCGTAGCTTTTCTGAGCCGTCCCCAGATGTCGAGCTCGAAGTTGAGCAGGTTGAGCAGGACGCTGCCGAACGTGCGATCACGCTTGACCGGCTCCGGCGCGGTGAACGCGCCGTCGCGCGAGATGCGCTGGGTCGTTAAGTCCGTGCTCGCGCCGAGCGTGGGAAACTGTTCGGAGCGTGTCAGTCCCAGCTCGGCGCGCGCCGCGTCCACGCGTGCGACGGCTTCACGCAGATCGTAGTTATGGTCGAGCGCTCCGCGAACCAGCGCCTGCAGTTGTTCGTCCTGAAAGACCTCGAACCACTTGTAGTCCGCTATGGTTTGCGCGCCGGGCTGCGTCGTGGCGGCATCCGTGCCCCTGAAGTCCGCAGGCGTTTGAACCTGCGGCTTTTCATTCTTTTTCGTGGCCGCGTTGTTTTTGTTCTGACCGGCTGCGCTGATGAACGTCAGGCAGGCGATCAACAGTCCACACATGAAGCGCTTCATAAGTGCTCGACCTTTCCGTCGGTCTGCAAAGCCGCGACCGGCTGGAGTTCGGCCTTCACAGACGGGTGCTCCACCGCCAACAGTTGCGGCTCAACCAGCGGCGACTCTGGCGCAGTCTTCAGGCGTCGCTTGCGGCCCAGAGATTCGACGAAAGTGAAGTTGCCGGGAATGATAAAGACGCCCAGCGCCGTGGCGACCAGCATGCCCCAGAAGACGCCTGTCCCCATCACGTTCTGCGCTCCGGCTCCCGCGCCGCTCGCTTTCATCAACGGCACCACGCCGAGGATGAAGGCGAAGGCCGTCATCAGGATCGGGCGGAAGCGCAGCTTCGCGGAGGTCAGCGCCGCATCCTCCAGCGACAATCCCTCCTCGTGCTTGGCTTTGGCGAACTCCACGATCAGGATCGCGTTCTTGGCGGCGAGGCCGATGAGCATGACCAGACCGATCTGCACATAGACGTTGTTGTCGTAGCCCGCCAGCCAGACGCCGAAGAAAGCTCCGAGCCCGACCAGCGGCGAGCCCAGCAGCACAGCCCACGGCAGACGCAGGCTCTCGTACATCGCGGCCAGCAGGAGGAACACTACCAGGATGGCGAGGATGAAGGTCGGCGCGGCTGGAGGCGCGATCTTTTCCTGGTAGGAGAGCGACGAATAGGCAAAGCCCATCTCGGGCGGCATCGTCTCGGCGAAGACCTTTTCCAGCGCGGCGAGCGACTGCCCCGAAGTGAAGCCGCGCGCCGGCGAACCCTGAATCTCCACCGAGCGCAGCAGGTTGAAGCGAGTCGTCAGCTCCGTCCCGGCATTGTCCTCGATGCTGACGAGCGTCGAGAGCGGGATCATCTGCTCCGTCGTCCTGGAACGGACATAGATATTGCCGATGTCCGAGGGCTTGAGCCTCGAAGAGGACTCCGCCTGCACGTAGACGCGGTAGAGCCGCCCGAAGCGATTGAAGTCGTTGACGAACGTCCCGCCCATCGAGGTTGACATCGCCTGAAAGACCTCATTGACGGGGACGCCGAGGGTGCGCGCCTTCTCGCGGTCGAGGTCGACTTTGACCTGCGGGTAGTTCGGGTCGAACGAGGTGAAGACAGTGCCCAGCTCAGGTCTCTGCCGCGCCGCCGCTAAAAACTTCTGCGTCTGATCGCCCAGTTGCTGCACAGACATCGAGCCGCTGCGATCCTGGATCAGGAAGTTGAAGCCCGAAGCTGCGCCGAACCCGGCGAGGGTCGGGATGTTGAAAGGGAAGACGATGGCTTCCGGGATAGCCGCGAACTGTTGTTGCAGCTTCGCCATGATGCCCTTCACGTGCAGGGCTTCGCCATGCCGTTCGTCCCACGGCTTCAGACGCGCGAAGATCGACCCGTAGTTCGTTTGATAGGTGTTGGTGACGACGCCGTAGCCGCCGACGGTCTGATAGGATTCGATTCCTTCGGTCTTCCCCAGAATCTCTTCGACCTCCTTGAGCACCTGGCTGGTGCGTGCCAGCGAAGCGCCGGGCGGAAGCTGTACGCTGACGCCGAAGATGCCCTGATCTTCATCCGGGATGAATCCGGCCGGGAGCTGCCGCGCGAAGAGGAGCGCGCCGACGATCACCACGCCGATGATGCCGATGGTCAGGATCGAGCGGCGCACGAGCAGCCGCGAAACTTTGACGTAGCCGTTGGTCGTCACGTCGAAGACTTTATTGAAGCCGCGGAAAAAGGTTCCGAGCGGCCCGCGCATCTGTTTCGGCGGCTTGAGCAGCATGGCGCAGAGCGCAGGCGTCAGCGACAGCGCGTTAAAGGCCGAGAGCAGCACCGAGATGGCGATGGTCAGCGCGAACTGCTTGTACATGCTCCCGACCAGCCCGGCCAGCAGCGCGACCGGCACGAAGACCGCCGAGAGAATCAGCGCGATGCCGATGACCGGCCCCGACACCTCCTTCATCGCCTGATAGGTCGCCTCCTTAGGCGACATGCCGTGTTCCAGGTGATGGATCACGGCCTCGACCACGACGATGGCGTCGTCCACCACGATGCCGATGGCGAGCACCAGCCCGAACATCGAGAGCGTGTTGATAGAGAAGCCGAGAAGGGGAAAGAAGATGAACGTGCCGATGAGCGAGACCGGAATCGTGAGCACCGGAATGATCGTCGCCCGAACATTCTGGAGGAAGATGAAGACGACCAGGATGACCAGCACCAGCGCCTCGATGAACGTGTGCAGGATCGCCTCGATTGAAGCCTCGACGGCGGGCGTGGTGTCGTAGACGATCTTGTAATCCATGTCGGGCGGAAAGAGCGTCTTCGCATGCTCCATCGTCTCGTAGATCGTCTCGGCGGCCTTGAGCTGGTTCGCGCCCGGCAGCAGGTAGACGGCCATCGCGCCGCCCGGCTTGCCGTTCAGCCGCCCGAACGAGTTGTAATCCTGCGAGCCCAGCTCGGCGCGGCCGATGTCCCTGAGCCGCACGACCGCGCCCGTCCCGGTCTGGCGAATGATGATGTTCTCGAACTCTTCGGGCGTGACGAGACGGCCCGGCGCGCTCAGGGTTTCGGTGAACTCCTGCTCATTGGGCGTGGGCGGAGCGCCGATCTTGCCGGCCGGCGCTTGCAGGTTCTGCTCCTTGATGGCCGAGATCACATCGGCGGGCGTCAGACCGAGCTTGGCTAACCGGTCGGGTCTGATCCAGACGCGCATCCCGTAATCTGTGCCGCCGAAGAGATCGACCTGCGCGATGCCCGGAATGCGCAGGATCTGATCGCGCAGATTGATGCCGCAGTAGTTGACCAGAAAGTTGGCGTCGTAGGCGTCCTTAGGCGAGTAGAGCGAGATCACCATCAGGATGCTGGGGCTCTGTTTCTTGACCGTCACGCCCTGCTGGTTGACCTCGGCCGGAAGACGTGCGGCGGCCGTCGAGACGCGGTTCTGCGTGAGCACGTTGGCCGTGTCCTGATCCGTCCCGACCTCGAAGTTCACGTCGAGCAGCATGCGTCCATCCGAAGTGTTCGACGACTTCATGTAGATCATGCGGTCGACGCCGTTCACTTCCTGCTCAATCGGAGTGGCGACGGACTGTTCGACTGCTTCGGCCGAAGCGCCGGGATAGGTTCCCGTCACGCGAATGTTCGGTGGAGCCAGGAAAGGATACTGCTCGATGGACAGACCGCGTATGATGACGACCCCGAGCAGGAGAGTCAGGATCGAAATCACGATGGCGACGATCGGACGGCCGATAAAGAAGTTTGCCACGTCTCAACTCCCTTCGCCCTTCCGGGCCGTCTCGCCCGCTGATGGGACCACCTCGCTTCCGGGCCTGACCTTCTGCATCCCCTCCACGATCACATGCTCTCCAGGCTTGAGCCCATCCGTCACGACGAGGTAGTTGTCCGACTTCTCTCCGATCGTGACGGTGCGGAGAGAGACTTTGTTCTGCGCGTCCACGACCATCACGGTCTTGGCTCCCTGCAACTCCTGAATGGCCTTTTGTGGAACGAGGATCGCGTTCTCTCGCTCGGCGACCACGGCGCGCACGCGTGCAAACTGTCCCGGCCGCAGATAGCTGCCGGGGTTCGGGAAACTGACCTGCACCTTCATCGTTCCGGTCTGCGCGTCAACGGTACGGTCGACGGCCTTGAGCGAGCCGGCAAATTGATGCGCGCTGTCGTCGGCCAGCACCAGCTCGATGCGGCGGCTCTGTCTCTCGCTGCGGATTTTGTCGGGGTCGGTCAGGTTCAGGTACTCGATCTCGCTGAGGTTGAAGTCGACCAGCAGCGGCTCGGAGGAAGAGACTGTGGCGAGCAGCGTCGCGTCCCCGCGTCCGACGAGGTTGCCGACATCCACGTTCTTGAAGCCGATGATGCCGCTGATCGGAGAGTAGATGTTGCAATAGCTCACATCCAGCTCCGCCTGGATGACTCTGGCTTTGGCGGCGGAGACTTCGGCGGCGGCGCGCTCGATGGTGTATTTGACGGAAGCTTCGAGGTTGGTGAGATTGGCGCGCTTCGCCTCGACGTTGGCCTGAGCGGACTTCTGGGCCGCGACGGCCGCGTCCAGTTCGAGCTCGGTGACGGCCTTTTCTTTGGCGAGCGGCGCGATACGCCGCAAGTCCTGCTCGGTTTTGCTATAGACCGCCTGCGCATCCGCCAGCTCGGCCTGCGCCTGTATCACGTCTGTGCGTTGCCGTGCCTGTGCCAGATCGGACTGAGCTTTGGCGAGCAGCGCCCTGGCGGATTGGAGCGTCGCCTCGAAGGGGCGTTTGTCGATGCTGAAGAGCAGCGCGCCCTTGCGCACCGGCTGGCCTTCCTGAAAGTAGACCTTCTCCAGCACGCCCTCGATGCGTGCGCGCAGCTCGACCGTCTCGTGTGCTCTGGTCTGGCCGACGAACTCGCTGTAGATGGGGATCGTTCTTTGTTCCACCTGAGCCACGACGACCGTCGGCGGCGGCGCGGCGGCGGCCTGCACTTTGGCTTGCTTGCTTCCGCATCCGGCGTTCAGCATGAGCAATAGAATCGTGAGCGAGGCCGCTGCGGAAACGGAAAGATGGCGCATGTACAGAATCTTCATAACCAACTCCTCTGCTCCAAATTTTTTGTTCTCAAACCGGCGCAAGTGGACTCTCTTTGGGAGCGCCGGAAATGCGGTTCAATAGTTACGACCGGAAATTGTAGCGGCGGCGGCCGGAGGCTTGTACTAGCAAAATTGACAGTATTGCAGAAAGCCTTTAGCCCTTACCCTGCCGTCAGGTGTGGAGAAGCGGATGCTGACGGAACTGTTGATCGCAGGCGGGATTGTGGCGGTCTGCGTGGTCATTCACGTCACCGGCATACTCCTCCTCGCGCAACGGCTGCTCAAACATCGCGCGAGGCTGGAAAGGCAGTCCGGCCTGCTGGACTACGCCCTGCTGCTGATCGTAGTCTTTTCAATTATCATCCTGCTTCATTTGATCGAGACGGCGCTCTGGGCGATCTTCTATCAATGGCAGCATCTCTTCCGGAACTTTGAAACCTCTCTCTATTTTTCTCTGGGCAGCTACACCACGATCGGTTACGGAGATGTCGTGCTGCCGCAAAGGTGGCGCTTGCTGGGTGGCATCGAGGGTGTCTCGGGCGTGTTGTTGTGCGGCCTCTCGACGGCCTTTATCTTCGTGATCGTGAACGCGCTCTTCGAGATTCACCAGCAGCGTCAGGCCGCCCTCACCTGTCAGAATTAACAGTTCTCCTCTACGGCGGCCGCTGCTACCTTTCTCCTTGCGTCCCGCAGACCAAGCTTGCAGAAGGAGAATTGCCTGATGAAACAACTATTGATCCTGGCGGCGGCCATTTTAATCTGTGCTTCCGCCGCTTCAGGACAGTCCGATACCGCGGGAAACCTGATGGTCTCAGACAGCTTACCCGCGCCTGCTGACAGCTACAAAAGCGCGCCCGCTGCTCAGGCGCGATCTGGCGAATACAAGAAATGGGAGTTCTTCGGCGGCTATTCCGCGATGAGCTTTGATAATCTCGGAGGCGACACCAACAACGCGGCCGTCAACGATGTGCTTGATGACAAGAACACACTGCGCGGCTTCAATCTCGCGTTGACCTACAACTTTCACCGATACATCGGAGT
Source organism: Acidobacteriota bacterium (assembly GCA_019247865.1). Lineage (GTDB taxonomy): Bacteria > Acidobacteriota > Blastocatellia > Pyrinomonadales > Pyrinomonadaceae > JACMLC01. The sequence goes on along the minus strand of JAFBAJ010000056.1, from coordinate 3,383 downwards.
CAAGTTCGATTACTCGCTGCACCTGCGCGAAGACAATTTTTCTCGCACGGCGGGAAGCGGCACGATTGATACGACCGTGCAGAACTTCCTCGGCGGCATCCAGTTCAAGAACAACAGCGAAGACGGGCCGCGCTTCAAGCCCTTCGCGCACGCGCTGTTCGGAGTCGCCACCCAAAAGATCGACATCGACAGCCCGCAACTGCCGGCCCTCCTGGGCGTCAACGATTTCAGCATCAATGAAACGAGCTTCTCGATGGCCTTCGGCGGCGGGGTAGACATCAAGCTCAACGACCGCTTCGACGTGCGTGCGGGGCAGATTGACTGGAACATCATCCGGCGCGGCGACCAGCAGTTTCCGGGCGTCCTTCCGGGGCAAACCCTTGTCCTGCCGAATACCAGGCAGGATAACCTGCGTTTAAGTATCGGAATCGTGATTCACTGAGAAGCTGTTTGAAAAAGCCTTCGGTCGCAGCTCCGTCAAGAGCGAGCTGTTTTCGCAGCTCCGGAGGAGCTAGATGTTTTAGAAGCTCCGTAGGAGCGAGATGTTCTCTCAGCTCCGTAGGAGCGAGTCGTTTTAGAAGCTCCGTCTGGAGCGAGTTGTTTCCGAAGCTCCGTAGGAGCTGGATGTTTATAGCCCCTCAAGTCTCCCACAGATGAGCTCCGTCAGGAGCGGAATATGTCGCTCCTGACGGAGCTTCAAATCGGGTGGCGGCTGCGGGCTATAAACATCCCGCCGCTCTGCGGCTATTAATCATGACCGCTCCGCGGCTCTTCATGACCGCTCCGCGGCTCTTCATGACGCCGCTCTGCGGCTATAAACATTTCGCCGCTCTGCGGCTATAAACATGCCGCCGCTCCGCGGCTATCAATTATTCCGCCGCTCTGTGGCTGTTGAGACGATAAACATGCCGCCGCTCTCATGTCGCCGCGCGGCGGCTATAAACATGCCGCCGCTCCGCGGCTATCAATTATTCCGCCGCTCTGCGGCTGTTGAGACGATAAACGTTTCGCCGCTCTGCGGCTGTTGAAGCTACAAACGCTTCGCCGCTCTGCGGCTTTTAATGGCGACGCGATGCGGCTTTTAATGTCACTCGCTCTGCGGCTTGGCGAGGCTCTAAACATGTCGCCGCTCTGCGGTTTCTTCAAAAAACATTGCGCCGTTCTGCGGCTTTTCATATTGCGCCGTTCTGCGGCTTTTCATGCCGCTTCTAAAACGTGGAGTCTAAAAACATGAGCTGGCTTCGGCGTTATCGCATTCGATTGTACATGCGCAATTCGATCTGGCTCTTCCCGGCGTTGAGCATCCCGGTCGGGCTGATCGCGGTCAGGCTTCTGACAAATCTCGACCGCGCGCTGGGCTGGGAGCTGAGCATCAGTCGGGAAACGACGATGACCATCATGGGCACTGTCGCCGCGTCTATGTTCACGCTGCTGGTGCTGACGTGCTCGGCCGTGCTGGTCGCAGTGCAACTCGCCAGCGCGCAGCTCACGCCGCGCATCATCACGCTCGTCTACAGAAATCCCTTCCGCAAGGCAGCGCTCTCCGTTTTCACTTTCACCTTCACTTTTGCGGTCTGCGTGCTGGCCCGGCTCGATACAGCCGTGCCGTGGCTGACAGTCTATTGCGCGGCCTATGGCTTTCTGCTGAACCTCATGTTGTTTCTGGTCTTCATAGACGGGATGGGCAAGACGCTGCGGCCGAGTTCCGCTTTGCGCGTGGTGGCCCTGCTGGGCCGCGTGGTCGTGAGGAGCGTGTACCCGGGACCTCCGGACGAGCAGCGCGGCGCGCCGCCGGAGCCAGTGCAGGCGCTTGAGGGCGAGCCGGAACGCATCATCCTCAACAGGGCGGACGGAGCCGTGCTGGCCTTTGACCTCAAGGGTCTGGTGACGCTCGCGTCTGGCGCGGACTGCCTCATCGAGCTGGTTCCGATGGTCGGCGACTACCTCGCGTCGGGCGATCCGCTGTTTCGTCTCTATCGGGGCGGAGCGGCGTTGTCGGATGATGCCCTGCGCAACTCGGTCGCGCTCGGCCCGGAACGCACGCTCGAACAGGACCCGATGTTCGCCTTTCGCATCATGGTGGACATCGCTTCCAAGGCGCTCTCTCCGGCCATCAACGATCCGACCACCGCCGTGCTCGCGATAGATCAGATTCACCATCTCCTGCGCGATGTCGGTCGTCGTGACCTGGACGCGGGCCGGGAAACGGACAGAGCGGGCCGCGTGCGTCTGGTTTATCGCACGCCGGATTGGGAGGACTTCGTTCATCTGGCCGTCACGGAGGTGCGCCAGTACGGCCGCGACAGCATACAGGTCATGCGGCGTCTGCGAGCCATGCTGGAGAACCTGATCGAGACGTTGCCGGAGAGACGCGCGCCGCTGCTGCGCCAGGAATTGAGCCTGCTGGAACGCTCTACGAAGCGCACTTTCCCGGACGTCGACGATCAGACTTTAGCGGAAGAGAGCGACATGCAGGGAATGGGAGGCGGCCGGGATGAGCACCACCTGCGGGCGCGTGAAGATGAGTTCCGAAAGGAGAGGCCACATGCCCATCTGGCTGTATGAAATGTCGCCGCTGCGCGTAGCCATCACGATGGTGGTGTTCATCGAGTTCATCTCGCTGAGCGGTCTTTTTCTGGCGAGGCGCTTTGTCCTCCCACGGCTGCATTATGGCTCCGAAGGCAACGAGCCGATCAGCGGAACGGTGCAGGCGATTGGCGTCTTTTACGGCATCACGGTGGGCCTCATCGCCGTCGGCGTCTGGAACACGAACGACGGCGCTTCCGATCTGGTCTCAAAGGAAGCCACCGCAATCGCTTCGCTCTATCGAGACGTGAGCGGCTATCCCGCGCCGGTGCGCGACGAGCTGCGCGCGAAGTTGCGAGAGTACACGGTCTTCATCATCGAGGAGGCGTGGCCGGCGCAACATCAGGGGCGGGGACAAGTCCTGGATGGCGGCCGGAGAATCATGGACGATTTTCAATCCCGGCTCTATACGTTTGAACCCGCCACGCCGGGACAAGCCGCGCTGCACAGCGAGGCTCTGCGGGCCTATAACAATCTGCTCGAATATCGCCGGTTACGTATCGTTGCCGTCGAGAGCGGGCTGTCGACCGTGATGTGGATGGTCATCTGGGTAGGCGCGGCCATCAGTATCGGGGTCGCCTACTTCTACAGGCTCGAAGACCCGAAGCTGCATTTCATTCTGGTGGCGCTGATGGGAGGCTTTCTGGCGATGGTGCTGTTCATGATCGTCATCAACGACAGGCCGTTCTACGGCCACTCCGGTATCTCATCCGACCCTTACAAGCTGGTTCTGGAAAGATTGATCGACCTGTCTCATTAAGGGCCGTGGCCTGTCAAAAGTGACAGTTATCCTGCCC
>JAFBAJ010000393.1 GCA_019247865.1 Acidobacteriota bacterium | reverse complement strand
CGGGTAGAAATCGCTCGCCTCGTCCGCTCCGACGCGCCTGAAATCATAGCTCCCTCCGCGCCCCTGAAAATAGAAGGAGATGACACCGCTCTCTGCGTCGTACTTTCCTAAGGCCAGCGCGCGCCCCTTCTCTCCGGCAGTATCGGCCGCGAAGAGTTTGACGACGTTGCCGTCGCGTTCGAGATGATCGACGCGTATGAAGCGACCCAGATTGCGTTCGGGGTTTCTTAAAAATGCTCCGACCGAGCCGTCCACGCGCTGCTTGACGAGCAGGTAAAAGGTCAGGGCATCATCGAGCGGCGCGACCTCGCCGCGCCAGCTATTTCGTCCGGCCCTGTCGAGCGTCACCGGAGAGACGAAACGCGAGCCGTACTGGACGGTCGCGGGTTGAATCCAATGACCTGTGATGCGATTGCGCCGCGCGTCGAACTGCCCTTCAAACTCTCCCGCGCCGCCCGCCAGCTCGAACCTGATCGCAGCGCCGCTCAATCTGGCCTGAGCAGCGTGCCCGGCGATCTCAGCCTCCCACACGTCGTCCGTCTGCCGGATGGTTAAAGAGCCGCGCACGTCCGGCCCGAAGCGGTTCTTGGCTTCCCAGAGCCCGGCCAACTCCTGCGCGGAATTGGACTGCTGCGCACGCGCGCGCGGCGGCGGCGCGAGCCCTGCCATCAACATTAATCCGATTGCAGAGATCAGGAGGAAGGATGTTTTGAGACGACGGCTCATCATGCAGATAGAACACTGCGAAGGACTGTTTTGTGGCAGCAATTAAAACCGGGCGCGAGCCTCAACCGGGGATAAAAGTCTCGCGCGACACGCGCCAGAAAAGCTCCGTCTCTGTTTGATGATAGACACGCATGCCCGCTTTCTCTAAGACTCTGTTGGAAGCCGGATTCGATCTGGCGGTGTGCGGCGCAGTGACGAACAAGCATTCCGGCTCGCGAAAAGCCCACGCGATCATCGCCCGGACGGCTTCCGTGACGTAGCCTCTGTTCTGATAGACGGCGTCGATGCCGTAGCCGATCTCGACCGCGTCTCCATGTCAGGTCCCGGGTCGCGGCAGGACCTGCGTCTGCCAGCTCTGAAATTCGCCGCGGAGCTGCTGGAAAATTTCCGGCCGCTGCTCTTTGAAGTCCGCCTGCTCTCTCTGATCGGCCGAGAGGTCAAAGAGATATTCCTTCTGACCTTCATTAAAATATTTCCAGTTCCCATGACGCACGGCGTCCTGCTTGTCGTGACGCCAGAAAAGTTTTCGCTCGTAGACGGCGCGCGCGCCAGTGCAGACGGAGAGCAGGTCTTCGCCGTCGAGCGGATAGTTCGCATCCGGCGTGGTACGCGTGGCGGCGAGGATGGTCGCCGTCCAGTCCATCGTCACAGCGACCTGCCCGGTGGTTCGTCCGGCGGGGATGACGCCCGGCCAGCGGATCATCGCCGGGACTCTGATGCCGCCCTCACGCAGCTCGAACTTCTTTCCGGTGAAGGGCCAGTTGTAAGAGAAGCGCTCGCCTCCGTTGTCGCTGGTAAAGATGACGAGCGTGTCGCGCTCCAGCCGCGCGCTCCTCAATGCACGCAGCACACGCCCGACTCCATCATCCAGACTCTTCATCATCGCGGCGTAAGTCTTGAGCGATCCTCCGCCGGTAAAATTTCCGAGGCCCTCCCCGATCCTGCGGCTGACCTCAACGTCTTCGCGTCCCTCCCAGGGCCAATGCGGCGCGGTGTAATGAAGGCTCAGATAGAAAGGGCGCGTGCGGCGGCGGCGTATGACCTCGACGGCGCGCGCCGTGAGGAGGTCTGTCAGATAACCTATCCGCTCGACCGGCACCTTGTCTTCAAAGAGGTCTGCTTCTCCGAGCGCATCTTTGTGAGAGAAATAATCGACCCCGCCGCTCATGATGCCGAAGAACTCTTCAAAGCCGCTCTGGATCGGGCCGAAGGTCGGGAGATAGCCGAGATGCCACTTGCCGACCAGCGCCGTCTGGTAGCCGTTCTGCCTGAGCAGCGAAGCGATGGTCGGATGCTCCGGCGAGAGTCCGAGCACGGTGACCTTGTCGCCCAGATTCTTCCTGAACGCCAGAGGCTCTTCGAGCCCGACGGGCGTGCGCGCCGGATAGCGTCCGGTGATGAAGGCGCAACGCGTGGGCGTGCAGACAGGCGAGGCCGAATAAGCATTGGCGAAGCGCAGGCCCTGCTGCGCCAGTCGATCCAGATGCGGCGTCCTGTAATCCGGCCGCCCGAACGAGCTGAGGTCGCCGTAGCCCAGGTCGTCCGCCAGAATGAAGAGCACGTTCGGGCGTCGTCGCTGTGAAGCAGAGCCGTTGGCGATGTTGGCGGCGGCTGCGAAAGCCGTGCCCGCGACGGCGGCGCGCACAAACTCGCGGCGGGTCATCGCTTTCGATTTATGCTCGGGCATCAAGCTCACTCCGACAGGCTCTGCTGCCTGATCTTCTCTTCCAGATACCAGGACAGGTAGCCTGCGTACTTCTCCTGCAGCTCTTTCCGTTGCCAGTCCTTCCCGGTCAAAATCTTCCGGCAATTCTCAGCGCCGCAATTGCACTCCAATCGATAATCGTCGTCGTCCGTCGTCGCCCAGTCGTGCGTCAACTCCTCTCCCGCCGCGATGTCACGCATGGCGACAAAAACGATCTGGCCTTTGATGCCGATATTCGGCTCGCACGAATGGTTGCTGAAGATCATACAACCCTCGCGCTCATTCTCTCTGAGCGGCCCGATAAAGAGGTCTTCCGCGAGCTGTATCTCCGCCGCCCGGAACCACTCCGGCGCTGAGCCGAGCGTGTGACGATCAAAGATATAGCCGCCCTTGATACAGACGACCTCGCCCTGCGCGACGGGCGCGAGCGCAAAGAGCCCACGTCCGTGAATCGAGCTGTTCCGCGGCGCAACTTTTGGAGAAAGATAAGAAAGGTTCGACATGCCGCACATCTTACATCAGATTCGCTTTGATTTTCCGCGCCAATTCACGCGCCTGCACGCTTCCTAAGTACATCAGGAGGAGGCCGAGCATGAAGAGGTGCTTCATAAAACTAGTATTAGAAGAGACGCA
>JAFBAJ010000380.1 GCA_019247865.1 Acidobacteriota bacterium | reverse complement strand
TTTTTCTATAGCCGCTATGACGAGCCGAACGAAGCGACCAAGATGCAGGACGCCAACTATTTTCAGAAGCTCTACTATCACCGCATCGGGACGCAGCAGTCCGAAGACTCGCTCATCTACGAGCGCAAGGATCAGAAAGAGTGGGGCTTTAACGGCAACGTGACGGATGACGGCCGCTACCTCCTGATCAACGTCTGGCAGGGTTCGAGCAATAAGAACGGCATCTACTACAAAGATCTCCAGAACAAAGACGCGGCGGTCGTCAAGCTGCTCGACGACTTCGACGCGATGCGTAACTTTATCGGGAACGACGGCCCGGTCTTCTATTTCCACACGGACGCGGGGGCTCCGCGCGGGCGCGTCATCGCGATTGATACTTCAAGCAGCGCGAAGGAGAACGTGCGCGAGGTGGTTCCGCAGACGACCGATACCATTGACGGCGTGAGCTACGTCAATGACATGCTCATCGTCTCGTACCTCAAGGACGCGCACGCGCAGGTTCGCATTTATCGCACGGACGGGAGCCGCGTCCGCGACGTGGAACTGCCGGGCATCGGCACCGTCGGCGGCTTCGGCGGCGAGCGCACGGACAAGGAGACCTTCTATTCCTTCACGGGCTTTACCACGCCGACGACCATCTTTCGGTACGACCTGACGACCGGCCGGAGCACTGTCTTTCGTCAACCCAAAGTTGATTTCAACCCGAACAACTTTGAGACGAAGCAGATCTTCTACAAGAGCAAGGACGGCACGAGCGTCCCGATGTTCCTCACGTACAAGAAGGGCCTCAAGCTCGACGGGCAGAACCCGACGCTGCTCTACGCCTACGGCGGCTTCAATATCTCCGAGACGCCTTTCTTCTCCGTCAGCAATCTGGTCTGGATGGAGATGGGCGGCATCTATGCGATGGCGAACATACGCGGCGGCAATGAGTACGGCGAGGAATGGCATCAGAGCGGGATGAAGGCGAAAAAGCAGAACGTCTTTGACGATTTCATCGCGGGGGCCGAATGGCTCATCGCCAACAAGTACACTTCGACGCCTAAGCTCGCCATCAACGGCGGCAGCAATGGCGGACTCCTCATCGGAGCCGTTTTGAATCAGCGGCCGGAACTGTTCGGCGCGGCGTTGCCGGCGGTGGGCGTGATGGACATGCTGCGCTTTCACAAGTTCACCATCGGCTGGGCCTGGGTCGGCGAGTACGGCTCGTCCGACAAGGCTGAGGACTTCAAGACGCTCTACGCCTATTCGCCGCTGCACAACATCAAAGCCGGCACAAACTATCCGGCGACCATGATTACGACGGCGGACCACGACGACCGCGTCGTCCCCGCGCACAGCTTCAAGTACGCGGCGACGCTGCAACAGGCGCAGGGGGGCGCAGCCCCCATTCTGATCCGCATCGAGACCAAAGCCGGCCACGGCGCGGGCAAACCGACGACCAAGATCATCGACGAAGCCACAGACAAATGGGGCTTCCTCGTCCGCGTCTTCAACATGAAGGTCGAGCTGCCAAAGTCTTAACATATTCACCGCAGAGACGCAGAGATGCCGCAGAGAACATCATTCAATTCTCTGCGGCATCTCTGCGTGAACTCTGCGTCTCTGCGGTGAGGCTTCTTTCCATATTGACACCTTACCCTCGTAAGTATATCTTCTCGCGGCACAGCTTGTTTCTGCTAAGCTCGTTAGGTTTCCTTCCCATGAGCCCGCACGCCGAAAGGCGTTGAGAAAGCGATTGATTGAGCATGCACAACAAATCTCTCTCCCACAGAGCTTCGACGGTTCTGTTATCACTCCTGTTTTTGACGATGGCGCTGCAGGTGTCTGCGCAGCAGCCGAATGGCGGCAACCAGACGCGCGGCATGGGCCTGGCGGCAGGCGCGGCCCCGGAAAAGCGCGTCGCGCTCGTCATCGGCAACAGCCGTTATGAATCGGCTCCGCTGCGCAATCCGGTCAACGACGCCACGCTGGTGGCGGCCGCGCTCCGCGAGATCGGCTTTGATGTGATCTCGCGCACCGATGCCAACCTGCGCGACATGCAGCTGGCCGTGCGCGAGTTCAGCCGCAAGATTCAGAACGGCGCGGTCGGCCTCTTTTACTACGCCGGCCACGGCATGCAGACGGGCGGACGTAATTTCCTGATTCCCATCGGCGCGCAGATCGAAGCCGAGGGCGATGTCGTGCTGGAAGCGCTCGACCTGAACAATGTGCTGGAGCAGATGGGCATGGCGCAGAACCGGCTCAACATAGTCATCCTCGATGCCTGTCGCAACAATCCCTTCACGCGCAGCTTCCGCAGCGCAGCGCAGGGCCTGGCGCAGGTCAACGCGCCCGCCGGGACGTTCATCGCTTACGCCACAGCGCCCGGCCAGACGGCCAGCGACGGCAAAGGGCAGAACGGGCTCTACACGCAGGAGCTGCTGGCGAACATGCGTACGCCGGGACTGCCGATCGAAGAAGTTTTCAAACGCGTCCGCGTGCAGGTCAAACAGCAGAGCGGCGGCGTGCAGATTCCGTGGGATGCCTCTTCGCTCGAAGGCTCATTCTATTTCGTCGCAGGCGCTCCGGGAGCTGCGACGGCAGCGGCCGCGCCGCCGGTCACGGCCGCGCCTGTCTACACACAGCCCTCCGCGCCGAGCGCGCCGAGCGCGCCGCCACCGACACGCTCCACCGTCAGCCTCGAATTGATCGAGAGCAATTTTAGGAGCAACCTGCTCGGCGAAGTAATCAAGGACGGCGAATCTTTTCTGGCGAGCCAGCCTGAGCACGGGCGCGTCAACCTGCGCGTCGGGCAGAGCTATTTTCTCAAGAACCAGTACAGCCAGGCGATGCCCTATCTCGAAAGAGCTTTTCTGCCAGGTGAGTCGATCCTGCTGCCAGTCATGCGGCACCGCAAGTCGCTCGGCATCTACGACGCGCTGGAGCAGG
>JAFBAJ010000279.1 GCA_019247865.1 Acidobacteriota bacterium | reverse complement strand
GTCGGGCGGGATGGGGTTAGAGCTGGCTTTGGCTTTTCTGGCGCTGCTCTGTCTGGCCTGGAATCTGGAGGGAACGCGTTGGCAGCTCACGGAGCGGATCGGCCTCGTCGTGGTGCTGCTCTCGCTGCCGCTCTTTTATCTGGACTGGAAGTACCAGATGAGCGTCGGCGAGGCGCGGGAGCGGGTCGGGGTGAGCGCGCTCGCGCATCTCATCCTGTTTCTCTCTTCGGTCAAGCTGCTCCAGGTCAAAGCCGACCGCGACTGGGTCTTTCTGTATCTCATCTCGTTCTTTGAAGTCCTCCTCGCCGCGGGCCTCAGCGTGAGCCCGGCATATCTCGCGACGCTCGGGCTCTATACCCTGTGCGCGCTCTGCACGATCATCTCTTTTGAGATCAAGAAGGCCGGGCGCGGCCTGAGCACGACGGAAACGCGTCTGCTCGTAGCGCCCGATTCGACCATTGTCCGACGCCTGCGCCGTCGACAGACGGCGTCGCCGTACGGCATCGCGCGGCGTCTGCCGCTCGTCGGGGGGGGACTCCTGCTGCTCATCTTCGGTCTGGCGCTGCCGCTCTTTTTCATCGTGCCGCGCTACGGCAACAGCGCGTTCGCGCGCACGGGCGGAGGGCTGACGGGCTTCGTCGGCTTTTCGGAGTCGGTCGAGCTGGGCACGATCGCACGGTTGCAGCAGAGCGATGAGGTCGTGATGCGCGTGCGCGTGGAGGACGCGCAGGCCGAGCGCAATCAGAACCTGCGCTGGCGCGGCATCGCGCTCGACTATTTCACAGGGGTCGGCTGGCGCAAGTCGCGCACTCCGCCGGGGCGCTTGTATCCGTCCAACGAGCGCGGCCTCTTTCAACTGGGGACGACAGAGGGCCTGCATCGCCTGACGACGCAGACCTTCTTCGTGGAGCCGCTCGACACCTCAGCCCTCTTCGCAGCCTCGCGTGTCATCGCCGTGCAGGGAGCTTTCCCGTTCATCCAGCGCGATGGCGAAGGCTCGCTCTCGGTCGGCAGACACGAGCAGGGCAGAATCTCTTACCGCGTCTATTCCGACACGAGCCAGCCGGATGAAGAGGTGTTGCGCGCGGATGCTTCGATCTATCCGGATGACTTCGGGCGCTACCTGCAACTCCCGCCGCGACTCGACCCGCGCATTGACCGGCTCGCGCAGGATGTCATCGCGCGCGCTCAGGCCAGGAACCATTACGATCAGGCGCGCGCCATAGAATCATACCTGCGCACAGAGTTCGGCTACACGCTCGATCTCAAAATGGGCAAGCAGGATCCGCTCGCGGACTTTCTCTTTCGCGTCCGCGAGGGACATTGCGAATACTTCGCGACGGCGATGGCCGTCATGCTGCGCACGCAGGGCATCGCCACGCGCGTCATCAACGGCTTTCAGACCGGCACCTACAACGACGCGGCGGACGCTTATATCGTCACGCAGAGGGAAGCGCACTCCTGGGTCGAAGTCTATTTCCCGGAGACCGGGGCGTGGGTGACTTTCGATCCGACTCCGGCCGCAGGCCGCCTGTCGGGCGATAGCGCCGGTTTGAACTCTGGCCTCGGCAAGTATGCAGAGGCTTTGGAGATGCTCTGGATTCAGTACGTCGTCTCTTATGACAAGCACGAGCAGCGCTCTCTGGCGACGACCGTCCGCAACACCATGAGCGATTATCGTCAGGCGCTGGCCGAAGAGTTCGAGGCCTTCAAGACCAGAGCGAGCGCGTGGCTGCGTTCGGTCTGGGGCGGCGACGCGAACTCGACCGCTGCGCGCTGGCAGGCGGCGCTGTTGCTCCTGACGGTCGCGCTTCTCGTGTTCGCCACGCTTCTCATCTGGCGCAGAGTCTCTCGCTTAGGCTTCTGGCGCAGCCTGCGTTTCTGGCAGACGGAGGGCAAGACCGCTTCCGCCGTCGAGTTTTACGAGCGCATGACGCGCGTCCTCGCGGCTCGCGGGCTGAAACGGAACGCGAACGAAACGCCGCTCGAATTCGCCGCCGCAGTCGAGATGCCGGAGGCCATGCGTGTCACGCAGGCTTACAATCGCGTGAGATTCGGGGAACAGATTTTATCGTCGGACGAGATCAAAGAGATCGAGAAGTGGTTGCGCTTGATGGAAGGGAAAGAAGAATAGTTCGTGGTTATGAAAAAAGTTGGATTTATCAGTCTGGGCTGTCCCAAGAATCTGGTGGACAGCGAAGTGATGATGGGGCGGCTCAAGGAGTCGGGCTATGAGATCACGACCGACGCGAGCGAGGCCGACACGCTGGTCGTCAATACCTGCGGCTTCATCGAATCGGCCAAGCAGGAGTCGGTCGAGGCGATTCTCGAAGCGGCGCGTCTGAAGGCCGGAGGCAAGGCCACGCGTCTCGTCGTCGCGGGTTGCCTGGTCGAGCGTTACCGCGACGACCTTCAGAAAGAGCTGCCCGAAGTGGACGCCTTTATCGGGACGAGCCAGCTCGAAGAGATCACGCGCGTGTGTGACGAGAAGGTCAACACGCGCTCGCTCCCTGTCCTGCCGCTCGGCAATCAGACGGCGACGTATCTCTATGACGAATCCACGCCGCGCGTGCTGGCGACGCCGGGCTACACGGCCTTCATCAAGATCGCAGAGGGCTGCGACCGCCCGTGCGCGTTCTGCTTTATCCCGCAGATGCGCGGCCATTTTCGCAGCCGCCGCTTCGGCTCCGTCATGCGCGAGGCCGAACAGCTCGCAGAGCAGGGAGTTAAGGAACTCGTACTCGTCGCTCAGGACTCCTCGCGTTACGGCGAGGACCTGGGCGAACAAGACGCGCTGGCACACCTTCTGCGCGAGCTTTCGCATCTGGACGGCATCGAATGGGTGCGTGTGATGTACACCTACCCGACGCACATCTCCTATGCTTTTCTGGACGTGCTGGCGACCGAGCCTAAGGCGGTCAAGTATCTGGACATGCCTTTGCAGCATGCTTCACAGAATGTTTTGAAGCTGATGAAGCGCGGGGGCAATCGACAGAGCCTCGAAAAATTGATCGCGCGCGTGCGCGAGCGCGTGCCCGGCATCGCCGTCAGAACGACTTTCATCACGGGCTTTCCCGGCGAGACCGAAGAGGATTTCGAGGAGCTGCTGACCTTCGTGCGCAACGTCGAGTTCGATCGCGTCGGCGTCTTCACCTATTCCGACGAAGAGGGCACGCCCGCTTTCGAGCTGCCCGATAAAGTTGACGCACGGACTGCCGCGCGTCGCCGCGCACGCCTGATGAAAGAGCAGGCGCGCATCTCTCGCAGGCGGAACAAAGCTCGGATCGGCGAGACCGTGCGCGTGATGTTCGAGGGCGAGTCGAAGGAGACGGAGCTGCTCTGGCAGGGGCGTCTGGAGACGCAGGCGGCCGAGATAGACGGCTGCGTCCTCATCAACGATGCGCCCGAAGGCTTTGAGCCGGTGCCCGGCCAGTTCGTCAACGTGCTCATCACGGACGCACACGAATACGATCTCGTTGGACAGATCATAGAGCAGGATGCCGCTTAAAGAATCGAGCGATGAGCTGAATCCTCCCGTCTTGACGACCGGAGTTTCGCTGGCGCGAGCGCGCGCGTCGCGCACGGCGACCGATTATCTGGCGCTCGCTCTGGCGACGTGCGGCGTCGGATACCTGCCGCTCGCGCCGGGGACGTGGGGCTCGCTGGTCGGCGTCGGGGTGTACCTGCTCTGGCAGTTATTGCGGCTCTGGCTTCCGGTGGTTTTTGATAATCTCTGGACGGCTCTGACTTTCGCGCTGGTCTTCGGCATCACGATGATCGGCATCTGGGCCGCGACGCGTGTCGAGAAGATTTCCGGGCGCAAAGACCCCGGCATCGTCGTGATAGACGAAGTGGCCGGACAACTGATCGCGCTGTCGGTGATCCCTTTTTTCGTGTGGTCGCAGTGGCAGCTTATCCTCGCGGGGTTCCTGTTG
>JAFBAJ010000151.1 GCA_019247865.1 Acidobacteriota bacterium | reverse complement strand
TCTGTTGCGTCTCATTGCCGCGCCGAACATCGCTTCCAAAGAGTGGGTCTATCGCCAATACGATCACATGGTGCGGACGAACACGGCCGTCTTGCCGGGCGCGGATGCGGCGGTCGTGCGGATCAAGGAGACGCGGCGCGCGCTGGCGATGACGCTCGACGGCAACGGCCGGTACTGCGCCGTCAATCCGCGCGAGGGCGCACGGCTCATCGTGGCGGAGGCCGCGCGCAACGTCGTCTGCGTCGGCGCGCGCCCCATCGCGATCACGAATTGTCTGAACTTCGCTTCACCGGAGAAGCCTGAAGTGATGTGGGCTTTCTCGGAAGTCGTGGACGGGATGGCCGAAGCCTGCAACGCGTTTGGAACGCCGGTCGTCTCCGGCAACGTCTCCTTCTACAACGAGACGGAGGGGCGCGGCATCCTGCCGACGCCGGTCATCGGGATGGTCGGACTGATCGAAGACGTGCGACGTATCGTCCAGCCAGGCTTCAAAAGCCAGGGCGACATCATCGCGCTCCTCGGCGAAACGCTTGATGACCTGTCGGTCAGCGAATACGCGGCGACGATTGAAGGCAGCACTGTGGCCGAGATGATCGAGCGGGGCGGGCTGCCTGCGCTCGACCTCGACCGGGAGCGCGCCGTGCAGGAGACGTGTCTGCGCGCGGTGGAAGAAGGTCTGCTTACTTCGGCGCACGACTGCTCGGACGGCGGCCTCGCCGTCGCGCTGGCCGAAGCCTGCTTCTCATCCCTCAATCGCGCGGCCGTCGGCGCGTCCATCGAGCTGGAACAGGCGGAACTCTCGACGCCCGCGCAGCTCTTCGCCGAAACGCCTTCACGCATCATCATCAGCTTCAACGAAAGCGCGCTCGCACGCTTGCAGGAGCTGGCCGCGCGCTTAGGCTCGCCGCTCACAGTGCTCGGGCGCACGGGCGGCGCGGCGCTCGTCATCAGGACGGGCGGCGCAGAGGTCGTCAATCTCAACCTCAGCGAAGTCGAAGCCGCGTGGCGCACGTCGCTCGGCGCGAAACTGCGCGCGGAAGTCGTGGCCGCCGGAGCCGAATAGGGAAGAACTCACACCCTTGAGTCTTTCTTTAGCGCCTTTGCGGGAACCCTCAACGTTTCACGCAAAGGCGCAAACAAAGAAAGACTCAAGGGCGCGAAGAGTATTTCAACTCTGGCTTTCGTAGTTCAATAAATTCCTCGCCCACATGATCGAGAGGGCGACCGCGATGAGGCAGCCGATGCCGCCGGTGGCGACGGAGAGCGGTGCGCCGATGGCCGCGGCCAGCGCCCCGGCCTCCAGCTCGCCGAGCTGCGGCCCGCCCATGAAGAAGATCATGTTGACGCTCGTCATCCGCCCACGCAGGTAGTTCGGCGTCACGAGCTGTCTGATAGTTTGCCGCAGCACAGTGCTCACTGTGTCAGCCGCGCCGACCAGCGCCAGCATCAGCATCGACAACCAGAAGACGTGCGAGAGGCCGAACGCAATCGTCGCCGCGCCGTAGACCGCGATTGAAGCGATGATGATCGCGCCCTGCCGCCGGACGTTGCCGAGCCGCGCCATGACGAGCCCCGCGACGACCGCGCCGATGGCGGGCGAGGACGCGAGAATGCCGAAGCCTCTGGCTCCGACGTGCAGGATGTCCGCGGCGAAGACCGGCAGGAGCGCGGTCGCGGAGGCGAAGAAGGTCGCCACGAAATCGAGCGTCATCGTCTGCACGATGATCGGCGTCCGCCAGACAAAGCTCAAACCCTCGCGCAGCGCCGCAAAGCTCAGGCTCGCCGTCTCGTTCTCGCCTCGCTCCGCACGCCCGCTCGTGCGCATCAGCAGCAGCGAGATGATGACCGCCAGAAAAGAGGCGGCGTTGATGGCGTAGACCAGCGCCGGGCCGTACTCGCTGAGGATCAGACCGGCGAGCGCCGGGCCGCCGATCATGCTGAGCTGAAAGACGACGAGGCCGAGGCTGACCGCGTTCGGAAAATCGCGCGCCGGGACGAGCATCGGCAAGAGCGCCTGCCGGGCCGGATTATCGAAGGCCGTCGCCGCCGCCGCGACCGCCGTCAGCAGATAGATCGGCCAGATGCTCTCCATCCCGGAGGCCGTCAGCGCGGCCAGCGCGCCCGCGCTGAGGAGCATCACCGTCTGCGTGACGAGCATCAATCTCCTGCGATCAAAGACATCCGCCAGGACTCCGCCGATGAGCGAGCAGAAGACAATCGGCAGCACGCGCACCAAACCCACCGCGCCGAGCGCGAGCTTGGAATGCGTCAGGATGTAGATGTGCCAGTTGATCGCCGCGAGCTGCATCTGCGAGCCCGTCAGCGAAACGATCTGTCCTGCCCAGAGCAGGCGAAAATCCCTGTGGCGCAGTGCGGAAAAGGAGGACGATCTTGCCTGTGCATTTTGTGCATTCGACATTGCGCACAAGGTTACAGACAAATCACTGCTATTGCATTAAGAGAAGCTCTCAAATTCGTGTTAAGACTTTTCAGAAAAACTCAATTCTTCTTCGCGCCTTTTTGAGTCTATTCGCCCGACGGATTTTCATGTATTCTCTCTCGCGCAGTTCACATCTTAGGCAGCAGTCAGTTGAAGCCGGATGCATCCGCGCATCATTCTCAACCACCGGATAGTCGAAGCGTCCAGAGCGCGCGTCGAGGCCGTCACCTCGGCGACGCTCTACGGTCGCGGCGTCTTCACGACGCTGGGCGTACACGGCGGTCGCCCCTTTCTCTGGACAGAGCATTGGGAGCGGCTCCTTGCGCACGGCGCGCGCGTCGGGCTGGCGTGTGAG
>JAFBAJ010000028.1 GCA_019247865.1 Acidobacteriota bacterium | reverse complement strand
TTTCACCGGCGCGAACGCCAATCGCAAAGGGCTTTTTGAAGCCGCCCATCGCGGCACGATTTTTCTGGACGAAATCGGCGAGATGTCGCCCGCGATGCAGGTCAAGCTGCTGCGCGTCCTGCAGGAGCGCAAGGTGCGCCCCGTCGGCGCGCACGAGGAGATGGAAGTCGACACGCGCGTCATCGCCGCGACCAACCGCGATCTGGCGGCGATGGTGCGCGACGGCACCTTTCGCGAAGACCTCTTCTATCGCATCTCCGTGATTCCCATCGAGCTGCCGCCGCTGCGCGAGCGGAGTGAAGACATTCCTGAGCTGGCCGAGCACTTCATCAATAAGTTCTGTCGCGAGACGGGGCGCTCGCTCGTCCTCAGCGAAAAGGCTTTGAGTCTCTTTGAAGCCTACGCGTGGCCGGGCAACGTGCGCGAGCTGGAGCACACCATCGAGCGCGCCGTGGCGCTCGAACGAACCGAGGCGATCCAGCCCGAACGGCTCCCGGAAGCCATCACCAACTACAACCCCGTGCGCAACGCCTCGGCTAACGCGCTGCCCGCGGAGGGGCTCAACATCACTGCGCACCTCGAACACCTGGAAAAGAGCTATATCCTCGAAGCGCTCCAACGCACCGGCGGCAACCAGACGCGCGCGGCAGAGCTCCTGCATCTCTCCGTCCGCTCGTTGCGCCACCTCCTCGACAAGCACGGCATCCGCGGCATGACCGCGCAGCTCCGCGATTCTGCGGCGCGCGGCGCGGCCGAATAGGTAAAAAAAAGTCCCAAGTCCCAGGTCTCAAGTCCCAAGTCACGCACCTGTTTTGACTTGAGACCTGGGACTTGGAACCTGGGACTAAAAAAAAGGAGCGAAGGCGTGATGCCTTCGCTCCTTTGTGGTGTGACTGACCTGAGGTCAGTTGATCGCTTAGTTGCCCAGGATCTTGATCGGGGCGGTCGGGAGACCCGTCATTTCAGCCGCGGTGAAATTCGCAGCCAGGTTGGCGGCGGTCGCGTCGAAGTACATCACGCCGTCCTGCGTCGTACCGAAGCGGCGCGTGCCGGTCTGCATGACGCCAGAAACCTGGATCGGGTTGCCGGTGACTCTGAAGGTGGCGGGCTGCGTCGCAGTCGCGTCAACTTTCGCCAGAGTGAAGGTGTAGCCGCTCTTCTGGTAGGGAGCGCCGCCCAGCTGTGCGTCGACCAGGCCCTGACCGCCGCCGGCCTGCGGGCCGAGGTCGATCAGCGTACCGAAGTTGTTCGCGCCGGCAGTCGCCTGATAGGTGGCTTCCGAGCTGTGGATGGTGCGCAGAGAAGAGACCGCCGAGCCTTCGTTGGCGGCACGACGGGAAGCGAGCAGGTTGGGGATAGCGATGGCGGCGATGATGCCGATGATCGCGACGACGATCAGAAGTTCGATGAGAGAGAAGCCGGATTGGCCTTTACGCTGTTGCATCTTTTTGTTTGTGCTCCTTGAGAGAAATCAGGTTGAAGTTTCAGAATTTGTTCTCGCGCCATCGGACGCCATCTCAGGCAATGCGCCGCGCACTGCGCGATTCGGTCAGCCGTCTGCATTACAAGAGCCGTGCCACATGATTGAGATTTTGCAAACAGGTCAAGCTGCTTCACTTTCGAGCAAAATGCTCGGAAAAGGCCGACTTTTGCGCTCCCTCTGACTGCCGCACTAACAGTTTTCGTCAGATGCCCGGTGACGTTTTTTGTCAAACTCGGAAAGGCTTAACGACAGAGGACGCAGAGAAACACAGAGGAAATCGAGATAAATCCTCTGTGTTCCTCTGTGTCCTCATATGGTGATGAAGGTGCTGAGAGGTTGTGGCACGCAAATTGTTGAGCGGTGAGGCTATCGCGCTTCCGGCGCGGCACGCGAGCCTGAGAACGTTGTTAACATCGCGCGAGAAAAAAAATTCTCGGACACCAACTCCTCTTCAAAGGGTATTTAAGGACGGGATCAAGTATATGCAACAACACAAAGGCCAGCGTGGTTTCTCCCTGATCGAACTTCTCATCGTCGTCACCATCATCGGCATCATCGCCTCCATCGCCATCCCCAACCTGCTGGCCTCACGCCGCGCAGCCAATGAGGGTTCGGCCATCGCCTCGCTGCGTGTGCTGCACAGCTCGAACGCGGGATATCAGGTGACGACCGGCGGCGGCGAGTACGCGCCCGACCTCGACGCGATGCGGACCGCGAACCTGATCGACGCAGTGATCGGCACGACCCCTTATCAGAAGAGCGGCTATGTCTTCGCCATCGGCCGCACGACGACGACCGCGACGGCGCTGCCGACCTTCTGGCTCACAGCCAATCCGATTCAAAGCTCCGGCGCGATGCAGAGCGGCACACGCCGCTTCGGTACGACGCAGGTCGGCGTCGTCTATTACGACGCCACGCAGGGAGCAGCGACGCTCGGCGCGGCCCTGACCTACGCGCAGATGTCCGGCCTCGGAGCCGGCAGCATCAAGGTGCTCGGCAACTAAGCTGCCCGGCCAAAACCTGAACCCGTGACTTTTAAGGCGGGAGCGGATGACCCGAAGGATTCTGCTCCCGCCTCTCTCTTCCAGCAGACGACGATGACCGAACCGACTGTCACGACACCTGAATGGATCGGCCTCAACGAAGCTCACCTCTCACGCCCGGCTCACTCGTCCGTCACGCTCCGCCGC
>JAFBAJ010000780.1 GCA_019247865.1 Acidobacteriota bacterium | reverse complement strand
AGGAGAACGACGATTTGATGAAGACGAGCTTCCCCCGCTTAATCGCCGGCGTAATGATTCTGATTACGCTCATCGCCCCCACTGCTATTATCAACGCACAGACTTCCGGCTCGCGTTATATTCCGAATGAAGTTGAGAAGCTTGACGGCCGCGTCTCGCAGGTCATCGAGAAGTCCGAAGTCCATTTCAAACAGGGCCAGTTGAATCTGGCCGACAATAAGCGTGAGCAGGCGCGCGATGAATTCGACAAAGCGGTGGACACCATTCTCGAATCGGGAATGGACGTGCGCGCCAATCAGCGTCTCCAGACCTTCTATCTCGAATTGATCGAGCGCATTTATCGCCTCGAAGTCCCGCAGCAGCAGTACGGGCCGCAGTCCGCGTCTTCGCCTTACGCGCCCGTCGCGCTGAACACGCAGAACACGACCGGCACGGGACGCCTGACGGATGTGCAGGAGCCGCAGCAGGTCGGCTTCCGCGAACAGAAGTTCGAGCCGTCGCCGCTCGATGAGCTGTCGAAGCTGGTCCTCGACGAGAACGAGCAGAACGTCACGCCCGGCGCTTTGAACGACCTCGAAGTGGCGAAGAGCATGGTGGACTTTCAGTTCAATACCAACCCGCTGATCCAGCAGTACATCAACTACTATCAGGGACGCGGCCGCTCGACGATGGAGAACGGCATTCGTCGTTCAGGCCAGTTTATGCGCATGGCGCGCAAGATCTTCCGCGAGGAAGGCGTGCCCGAAGACATCGCCTGGCTGGGTCAGGTCGAAAGCTCGTGGCGTCCGCGCGCGCAGAGCTGGGCCGCGGCCTCCGGTCTCTGGCAGTTCATTCCCGGAACCGGCACGCGCTTCGGCCTGCGGCAGACCGCCTGGGTTGACGAGCGCAACAGCTTTGAGAAAGCGACGCGCGCCGCCGCGCAGTATCTGAAGTGGCTTGCCAAGCGTTACAACGGCAACTGGGAGCTGGCGATGGGCGCGTACAATACCGGCGAAGGCAACATTGATCGCGCTATCGCACGCGCGGGCACGGCCAACTTCTGGTCTATCTACCCGTACATTCCGCAGGAGACGCGCAATTACGTGCCGAACATTCTGGCGACGATTCTGATTGCGAAGAACCCTGAGAAATATAACTTCAAGGGCGTGCGCCCGGACTCTCCGCTCTCTTACGATGTGGTGCAGGTGCCGAACGCTGTGAGCCTGCAGCTCGTCGCGGATGCGACCGACACGAGCGTGGATTACCTGCGCATGCTCAATCCTGAGCTGCGGCGCGACATCACGCCGCGCGGCGAAGCTTACAACGTGCGCGTGCCCGGCGGGCGCGCCAAGCAGTTCGTCGCCGTCCTGAAGCGCGTCCCGGCCGACCGCCGCGAGTCCGCACGCGTGATCTCGATCACGCCCGGCGAAGACCTGCAAGCCGTCGCCAATCGCACGGGCCTGAGCATGGCTCAGATTCAGGCGATGAACGGCGGGGCGGATCTGAAGGCGACCAACAAGCTCGTCGTGCCGAACAGCTCTTCTGTGCGCAACACGGCGCTGGTACGCGCCAAGTCCTCTGCGACGAGCAGCCTCAAGTCGGTCAAGGCCGGCAAGGGCGACACCATCGCCAAGATCGCCACGCGTTACAACGTCTCGGCGGACGAGCTTGCCAAGCTCAACGGCGTGCTCGTCGATGCTGAACTCGAAGCAGGTCGTGAGATCAGAATGCCCGCCTCGGCCAACGATGCCGGCAGCGCTCGCTCGCGCCGTCGCGGTCGCTAAACGTTAAGATAAGAGCCTTGAAGAGTGGGGTAACGGTCTATGGCCGTTACCCCACTTTGGCATTTAGCTGAAACTTTTTCTCGAACTGAGCCACTAACATACTGCGGTTACAATTTTCGCCGACAGAGAAAATGGAGTGAGCTTATGGTTCGGAAAAAATCCGTCATCGTCCTGCTCTGTATCTGCTTTTTGTTGAGCGGAGCCTCCGGGAAACAACTCAATGGTGACACTGGAAAGACTGTGGTCAAAGGGCAGCTCGGCGAGAAGATCGATGATTATCTCAAGAGATTGAGCGGCTTCGGCTATTCAGGCGTGATGCTCGTCGCAAAGGACGGCCAGATCATTTTCCGCAAGGGATACGGCATGGCGAACGAAGCAGCGAATGTGCCCAACACACCCGAAACGGTCTTTGACATCGGCTCGCTGGCGAAGCAGTTCACGGCGACGGCGATTCTCACACTTGAGTCGCAGGGCAAACTGAAAGTCAGCGATCCGATCAGCCTTTACCTTCCGGCCGTGCCTAAGGACAAGAGCGCAATCACCATCGACCAACTGCTGACTCATACTGCCGGGATGGACGGGGATTTCCCGCTCGCCGATCCGGGCGGTGAATATTACGAGGAGGTCAATCGCACGGACGCCGTCAGACGAATCCTTGAGATGCCGCTGATTGATGAGCCCGGTAAAGCCTACTCCTACTCAAACGTCGGCTACATTTTGCTGGCTGCGATTGTTGAGGAGGTTGCTCAAAGACCTTTCCGGGATTTTCTTCGCGCCTCTATTTTCGAGCCGGTCGGGATGCGCCACACCGGATTCTGGGGGAACGAGCTGCCGCCGGTTAAAGATTCCCTCATCGCTCATTGCTATGACGAGACACGCGAGACCGGCGATCCGCACAAATGGTCGCCCGCGACCTGGGTGGACATGGGCGGGGGTGAAATCGTCTCCACCGTCGGAGATTTATACAAGTGGTATCTAGCTTTGAATAGCGACCGCATTCTTTCGCCCGCAGCCAAACAAAAGATGTTCACCCCGCGGCTCAACGACTACGGCTATGGCTGGTATATCCAGAAGACCCCGCGTGGCACGACAGTGATTCAGCACGGCGGCGACTATTTCGGCTTCGGCTCTCA
>JAFBAJ010000679.1 GCA_019247865.1 Acidobacteriota bacterium | reverse complement strand
CGGGTACTCGTCCTTGATGACCAGTGTCACTGCGCGCGGCGTGTGATTGAGCACGCGCAGGCGCACCTCCGTCTCCGCGCCGACGGCAAAGCGTCCGCCGAACTCGCGCTCGACGCTGATGCCCACCGGCCAGCGGCTGAGGCGCGCATCGATCAGCGCCGCCAACACGAGCGCGACATCGAACCCCAGCGTCGCCCAACGCAGAGCGGGCCGCCCCCAAGACAGCGACAGCGGCACAAAGCCGAGGACGAGGAGCACGTAGAAGAGACGTGTGAAAACGAATCTCATTGAAGCGAATTCAAAATCTCAAAATCTTAAATTTGAAATTCTCTATCTGGGCACTTCGACGGTTTGCAGGATGTCCGTGATGACGGCGTCGGTCGTCGCGCCGTCGAGCTCGGCTTCGGCGCGGAGCGAGAGGCGATGCCGGAGCACGGGCCTTGCGATGTCGCGCACGTCGTCGGGCGTGGCGAACTCGCGCCCGCGCAGCGCCGAGAGCGCTTTCGCGCAGAGCAGCAGGGCGACGGAGGCGCGCGGGCTCGCTCCGTACAGGACGAAGGGATGTGCGCGTGTGCTGCGGACGATGTCCACGACGTAGCGTTGGACGCCCGGCTCCATTCTCGTCTGGCGCACTTCGGCGCGGCAGCGCGCGATGGCGTCTCCGTCCGCGAGCGGGCGGATGTCCACCATCTCCAGACGGCGCGCGTTAAAGCCCGCATCCCAGTTGGCGACGACCTGCCGCTCGGCTTCGACCGGCGGATAGTCGATCAGAATTTTTAAGAGGAAGCGGTCGAGCTGTGCTTCGGGCAGCGGGTAGGTGCCTTCGTACTCGATTGGATTTTCGGTCGCCAGCACGGTGAAGAGCGGCGAGAGGATATGCACTTCGCCGTCGATTGTGGCCTGCCGCTCCTCCATCGCTTCGAGCAGCGCGGCCTGCGTCTTCGGCGGCGTGCGGTTGATCTCGTCCGCGAGCAGGATGTCTGTGAAGATCGGGCCGCGCCGCAATGTGAAATCCGAAGTGGCGACGTTGAAGACGTTGGTACCGGTAATGTCGGACGGCATCAGGTCGGGCGTGAACTGGATGCGGCCGAACTCCGCGCCGATGATGCGCGCGAGCGTCTTGACGGTCAGCGTCTTGGCCGTCCCCGGCACGCCTTCGACCAGCGCGTGCCCTTCGGCCAGGAGCGCGACCAGCATCTGCTCGATCGGCTGATCCTGCCCGACGATGATCTTGCGCAGCTCCGTCAGAATATGTGCGACGGTAGAGGAGACGTATTCAGCCAAAGTTTAAGGGACGCAGGACGAAAGATAAATGAGGCAGGAGAAGTGTCAAAGCATCTCCTTCATCATTCATTACTCATCCCTGCATCATTCCTTTCCATAAGAAATCGTAGAGCAGGATTTTCATGGCGAGTAGGATCACGGTTCCCAGAAAGACTCGCCGAATCCAGAGATTGTTGAGCCGGAGCGTAACGCGCGCGCCGAAGAATGCTCCGGCGAACATCGCCAGGCCGAGCAGGAGGCCGAGCTTGTAATCCACCAGCCCGCGCGCCATGAAGACCACTGTTGCGACGAGCGATGAAAAGATGTTGACGAGCTTGGTCGTCGAAACGGCCTCGACAAAAGTCATTCGCAGGAGCCCGACGAAGAGCGCCGTCAGCATCGTCACATAACCGCCGCTGAAAAACCCGCCGTACACGCCGAGCGCGAAGACGAGCGCGTAAGCTCCCCACAGGGCCGCGCGCGACGGCTCTCCCTCGGCCGGGATGACGCCCGCGCCCCGCTTGAAGATCGTAAAGAGCGCGACCGCGATCATCGAGGCCGAGATGATGAGCGGCAGCGCGCGGTTCGGAATGACCAGCAGGAGCAGCGCGCCCGCCACCGAACCGAGGAGCGTCAAAGCCACCAGCGCGGGCAATCTGCGCCGTTCAATCGTGCCCTGACCGAGAAACGGTAGCGTGCCACCGACGGCCATGAAGGTCAAGCCGAACATGTTCGTCGCCACAGCCACGCGCGCATCAATCCCGAACTCAAACATCACAGGCACGGCAATCAAAGAGTTGCTCCCAGTCACCACGCCCACCACGCTCGTCAGAAAAA
>JAFBAJ010000658.1 GCA_019247865.1 Acidobacteriota bacterium | reverse complement strand
GGCGCAGCACACTGACGCGCCCCTGGCAGTGGTACGTCGCCGCCCTCTCAACGCTCGCCGTCATCATCCTCGACGCAACGATCATCGAGGTCGTGCTCGCCGCAGGTCTCATAGGCATCTACATGCAGTCCTTCGGCGAAGAGCGCTGGCAGCGCATACGCCGCATCCAGCGCCTCGCCGCACGCCGTCGCGGTCGCCTCGAAGAGATCGAGCGGAAGAATTTCGTCGGCGGCTATCTGACGCGCGCGGTGGCGGAGGAGCGCGTGCGCAGGCAGAGCGCGAAGGCGCGCGGTGCTGCCGAGCGAAAGGATGAGAGGCGTGCTGAAAATGATGAGCCGCCCGTGAGCCGTTTGAAGGCAATTAGCACGATGGTGGTGGCGATGCCGCTTCTGGCTAAGCTCGGACTGCTGGTCACGCTCTCGGCCATCTTCCTGCGTATCGGCGCGGTCACTTTCGGCGGCGGCTTTATTATGATCCCCCTCATCGAGTCGGAGGTCGTCAACACGCACGGGTGGCTGACGCATCAGGAGTTTGTGGATGCGACGGCGCTCGGACAGATCACGCCGGGGCCGGTGCTGATCACCGCGACCTTTATCGGTTACAGGGTGGCGGGCACGCTCGGCGCGCTGCTGGCGACGGTCTCCGTCTTCCTGCCGGCCTTTGTGATGACGGTCGCGGCGGGCTCTTCGCTGCGGCGCTTTCAGTCGAACAGGCAGGTGCAGGCTTTCCTGCGCGGCGTGACTCCGGCGGTCGCGGGACTGCTGGTCGCTGCCGCCTGGAGCATCGCTCGCGCCGGGATACAGACGTGGGTCGGCGTCATGATCACACTGCTCGCCGTCGGGGTGCTCCTGCGCTTTCGCCCGAACCCGTTCTGGGTCATCTTAGGCGCGGGGCTGCTCCGCTTCATCATCGGGCTGATGATCGCCTGAGCCGGTTTTACTCCATCAGATAAGGAACCGAGACGGGGATGTCGCCCGGCAGGCCGAACTGATAAGTAAAGTTCATGTTTGCGCTTCTGTGCACAGCCCACGTTCCGCTGGCCGTACGCAGCATGGCCGCATCAATCTGATTGTCGCCGTCATAATCGCCGGGCACAGGCACGTCGCCGCCGCCTTCGACATACGCATAGCTGGCGCCCGGATAAATGTACCAGGCGTTATTGGTGGTGCGGTAAAAGGCGATGTATGTTTGCGCGCCCATGCCGTACACAATCGGTTTGTCGTCGGCCGTCCCCCACACGGCGTCTGTGACAGTTCCGTTCGAGCTGTTGTAGACGAACCAGTGCCGCGCGCTCGTCCTGACCACCGCGACATCTGTCTTGCCGTCATTGTCATAGTCGCCCTGCACGGGTTGGTCGCCCAGCTCGCCGCTTCCCCATTGCACCCCGCGCACGACTCCGTCAGAGCTTTGCCGGATGAACCACCCGCCGCTCGTCGCCCGCCAGATGGCGAGGTCTGTCTTTCCATCTCCGTCATAGTCGCCCTGCACCGGCTTGTCATTCGCCGCGCCGAAAGCCTGAGCCTGAACCGCACCATCCGAGCTGCGGTGGATGTACCACATGCCGTTGCTGCGGCGAAAGACGGCCACGTCGGTTTTATCATCGCCGTCATAATCGCCGGGCACTGGCACGTCGCCGAGGCTGGCTGAGCCCCACAGCTCGACTCTCAACGTGTTGTCTCCGCTATTGAGGACGTACCAGTTGCCGTTCGACGGACGCCAGACGGCAAAGTCCGTTCGGTTGTCGCCGTCGTAATCGATCTTGTGGCTGCGCGCGGCGCACCCGCTGGAGAGCAGCACCGCATCGTTGTTTTCATGCGTTAAGATATCAGTCCGACCATCGCCGTTGAAATCGGCGGCGGCGACCGATTTGATACCTCTCCATAAACCCACAGCGGACAGGAAACTCCCTGTTCCGGTTCCGCGCAACACGGCAACTGCTCCGTTGCCATTAAGATTGGCGACGGCGATGTCCAGCTTCTGGTCGCCGTTGAAATCGCCCACCGCCAGCGAAGTGGAGATGTCACAGCCCGGCGCTGCATAATCCGCCGGCGCGTTGAAGCCAGCTCCGTTGTTCTGAATCACTGTGACGTATTCGTTACCGGAGGCCGCGAAGTCCGTCTTTCCGTCGCCGTTGAAATCCGCGACGGTGAGAGCATAGAGCGGGTGCCCCACGTTATAATTGACCGCGCCGCCGAAGTTGCCGCTGCCGCCTATGCTATAGAGGATCGAGACATCGCTCGAATCGTGGTTGGCGACGGCGATATCCGTCTTCCCGTCTCCGTCGAAATCCCCGGTCTCCACATCGCGCGGCGAGGCTCCGACCGTGTAAGCCGCTGAGAAGACCATCCGGCCGTGCCCGCGATTGAAGAGAATCTGTATCTTGTTGCTCTCCCGGTTAGCCACCACGAGATCGGGTCTGCCGTCGCCGTTGAGGTCTACTGCTCCGCCCACGGAATTGGGCCCGGCCAGGCCCGTGTCGAAGAGGCTCATCCGCGAAAAAGAGCCCGTCCCATCGCCGTAGATAATGGCGACGCGGCTCCCTGACACCTCGCCCGCCGCCACATCGAGTTTACCGTCACCGTTAAAATCGGCGACCGTGGGGCTGACCGGAACAAAATTGTAGGTGATAAAAAAACGCTTGAGCCCGAGATGTCCCTGCCCGTCGCCGGGTGCGGAATAGAGGCCGGAGATGGAGGAAGAAATACCGGTGACGACGACATCCATCTTTCCGTCTCCATTGAAATCTCCCACGGCGACATCTCGCGCGACTTCGGAGACTGTAATGATCCCCGTTGAAGTGAATTCGAGGGATTGGCAGGAGACCTCTGCGCGCGTGTTGACAGCGCCCCAGTGGAGCAGAGCCAGGATACCGAGCAGCAGAAAAATAGCACTGCTTTTATCAATCGAGTTGCGAAGCATGTGTGAAATCCTTTTGCGGTGAATGGAGCGTGGTGAATGAGGCTCGGGGCAGAAGAAAAAAATTGTGAGCCTGTGAAGGCTCACAGAAAACATCCTAAAGGGCTGCGAGGTGAGGTGTCAAGCTTTTTATTTTGAGGAGGATAGCGGCTTTAGCCGGGCTTCCGCCGACAGGCGCGCGACCTCTTCGTCCATCTTCCCTGTGAGCATCAGCGCGACCATTTTGTAATCGCCGATGAGCGACCACAGCGGATGCTGGAAGGTGGCCGGGCGATTGCCCTCGATGAGAAAGTGTGCGAGCCACGCCGCCGCGTAACCCGGAATGAAGGCGAGCGGCAGCAGTCGCCACTTGCGGCGCGCGATGAGGGCGCAGGCTGTGGCCGTGGCGATGCTCGTGCCCGCGAAATGCAGAGCGCGTGTGCCGGGCTGGCTGTGCTCCCGCACGTAATGCGGCCAGAAGTCCGAGAATGATTTCATCTCTTCTTCACTCATGCTCTTTCCCCTCAAACAGTCTCTCGTAATCTTCGGGCGGCGTCGGATGCAGGCGCGCGAGCTGCAAATTCTCTTCGACGTGCTCGCGGCGGCTCATCCCGATAAGCGCGGTGGTGATGCCGTGCGTCGAGCGTACGAACTGAATGCCGGTCTGCGCGTCTGTCGCTAATGAGCCGAGCGGCTCGCGTATGTGTGCTGGCAGACCGCGCGCGACGCGCCCCTGCAGGATCGAGGCGCTCGCGATGACCGTGATGCCGAGCGCGCCCGCCGCTTCGATGACCGAAACGTGCTCTCCTTCGAGCGGCTGGTTCCGCAAGACCAGCGCCTCCGGCATCGCCAGGTTGAAGGGCAGTTGAATGAAACGAAAGCCGTGCTCGTCGCCGCCGACTTCCTGCGCGATGGCAACCATGCGTTCGAGCGAATGCGCCTCGCGCGCGCTCTCCGCAACGCGGAAGCCGTTCCACGTCGCCACGCCGTAGGTTCTCAGTTTACCCTCGCTCCGATTCCGCTCCAGCCGCTCAAAGGCCGCGCGCAGCCTCGCCTCGAACTCCGCGCGCGAGACGGACGAGAGCTGCGATTCAGGATTGTGTATGTAATAGACATCCACGCAGGCGAGGTTCATGTTGGCGAGCGATTGGTCGAGCTGGTTCTGCAAATAAGCGGGCGTCATGCAATGGCTGCCGCCGACGATGTCCGAAAAATCTGCGACGCCCGTCCGCACGAAAGTCTCTTCGACATAGCGGCGCGCGTCCGGCGGCTTCTCGCCGTCGAAGGGCAGATAGCCGCCCTTCGTGCAGATGACCAGCTCCTCGCGCGCGAAGCCCTCTTCCTCGATCAGGCGGCGGAGCGCGTCGCCGATGGCCCGCTCGCTTCTCTGAAAGCGATAGTTGGCAGCGGTGTCGATGACATTCGCGCCCAGCTCGACTGCGGGCACGACCGAGCCCGTGTATCGCTCGTCGGTCGCAGCATCCGGCTGTCCCAGATAGCTGCCGAGGCCGATGGACGAGAGCCACAAGTCCTGCTCCAGCCGAAAATGTTCCGTCGCCGCCTCGCCCTTGAAGCGATCACGATAGCGCGCAGTGCCGTCCAGCGTCGCACAGCCTTCGATGGGCATTTGAAACTTCTCCTTGAGATTTGGTGAGACAGTATTGACGCAGCGCAGTTTAGCATAAAAGTTTAGCCACAGAGACACAGGAGCTCCGTCGGAGCGAGATGTTTCAGGAGCTCCGTCGGAGCGAGATGTTTCAGGCGCTCCGTAGGAGCGAGATGTTTATAGCCATACCAGGAAATTGAAACGAGCTCCGTGAGGAGCGGAATATATCTTCAGACCAAATATTCCGCTCCTCACGGAGCTCGATCATTTATTCTCTCTCTGGAGCTATAAACATTTCGCTCCTACGGAGCTGGGCA
This sequence comes from Acidobacteriota bacterium, assembly GCA_019247865.1. GTDB lineage: Bacteria > Acidobacteriota > Blastocatellia > Pyrinomonadales > Pyrinomonadaceae > JACMLC01. The sequence continues at coordinate 81 of JAFBAJ010000658.1, read as the reverse complement.
GAGCTGTGTCTCTGTAAACGGTTTTATGGTAGTTTGAAGAGAACATTTTCAGCAGATCGAAAAACGATGAGCGAATCAAGC
>JAFBAJ010000644.1 GCA_019247865.1 Acidobacteriota bacterium | reverse complement strand
CCGGCTTGTCCGGGAACAGGATCGAGAAGCGCCCGGCAGCAGAGCTGAACTCTTTCCAGTTCGCGTCGGTCGCTTCGCGGTCGGTGTTGGCGGCGGCCGTCGGTTGAGGCTTCGCGGACGGCTTTCCGGTCTGCGCGTTCGAGACGGACGCGCAGGCCGTGAGCGCGAGCAGCATTAGCCAAAAGAGTGTTCGTCGCAGGTCTTTCATCTTATTCATCCGCCCATTCGACGAAGAAGAGCCGGTACTTGTCCGGGTCTTGCAGAGTAATAAAGCGTCCGCCCCAGCCCTCGTCCACGGGCGGCGAGACCTCCGCGCCGTGTCGCGCGAGCTCTCTGTAGTAAGCCTCGACGTCCGTCACGCCGAGAAAGAAATGTACGCCGCGCCCGCGCCGGAGCATCGTCTCCAACTGCTGCACCAGCGTGATCTTCAGGCGTCCGGCGCGCAGCGTCACCATCGGCGGTTCCGCCTCCGGGCTCTCTTTCAGAATCTCAAAGCCGAGCTGCTCGTGATAGAACGCGATGGATTCCTCCAGGCTGTTGACTTCCAGAAAGAGCAGATCGAGTCCGTTGATGCCCATGAGTTCTAAACCGCAGTCAAAAGCAGATAGACGCCGTACACGCCGCCGCCGACCAGAGACCAGAAGAGCGCTTCCTGCACCAGCGCGAGGCTGCGCGCGGCGCTCGTGAACTTGAGCTGACCGCGCAGAGCACGCATCGCTCCGTGCGCCTGCACGATGCCGACGAGCACCATAAAGACCGCCAGCAGCGCGAGCGGCCACAGGAAGAGCACATACTGAAAACGGACGATGAACAGCAAGACCAGTCCGAGCACGATAAAGACGATGGCCGCCAGCACCTGATGCGTGATGGCATCCAGCTTCGCGTGCGGCGAGGCGTACGCGGGCCGCACCTGCTCCTCCACCTCTTCCTGCGCCGGGCGCGCCTGCCGCTCGGCATCGTAGGTGCGACGCAAGCCCTCGTCCCTGAGGACGCGATAAGCCTCGTTGAGCGTCTTCATCTCCTCTTCGCATCCGCCGCGATCCGGATGATGCTCGACGGCCTTGCGCCGGTAGAGACGGTCGAGCTCACTGCGCGAAGCATCCTCCTCCGCGCCCAGAATCGCATAATAATCTTTGCTCCGGTCAGGCTCGCTCATCTTACTTTCAGGCGATTGTAGATTTGCGGTTGGAGAATTGCAATATAAAGGGACTTTGAACTTAGGTCTTTGGTCTTTGCACTAAGACCAAAGGCCAAAGACCGAAGACCAACATCAAAGGTTATGGTAATCTAAACTCAACTCGTTCCATGTAAGGTTGAATGTTTATGTTTGCTCCGGGCGACGACCTTATTTTTCAGTTAGAGAGCGGCTACGGGCTGCTGCGCGTGCTGGCGTTGGATGAAGACGCGGGCGGCGGGCACGTCTGGCACCTGCTCGCGTATGAAGAGCTGTTCGCGGATGTGGAATCGGCTGAGGCGGCGCTGGCCGCGCCCGGCGAGCTGCACGCGCGCGTCACGCACATGGCGCTGACCGAGCGCGCGTTCGAGCGGACTCCGGCGGCGCGGCTCGGCAATCGTCCGGTCACTCCGGATGAACTTGAAGGTTATCGCGCCTGGCAGGCGAGCGGAGGCGAGGTCTCAGACCGCTCGGCTCTACTGATGCTCGGTCTGCGTTGAAAAAAAATTCGAGATGAAAAGAATGCTCTCCATCACACGATACCTGCCGCGCGCGCTCGTGCTCGCGGCGCTCCTCGTGGCGCTGCAAACCTTCTCGCTGGCCGAACGCCGCGAGCGTCTGATCGAGGGCTGGCGACCGCTGCACTACGAAGTCGCGCTGACCTTTGACGACAGGCTCTCGCAGCTCACGTCAGCGCGGACGGACATCACAGTCCAGCTCATCAAAGAAGGCGTGGCCGCGCTCGATCTGGATTTCGGCGAGCTGCCGGTGGATGCCGTGAGGGTCAACGGTGCGACGGCTCCATTCAGGCGTGAGGCCGGAAAACTCTTCGTCACGCTCCCGCAGGGATTGAAGCAGGAGGCGCAGTTCACAGTCTCCGTCGCCTATCACGGGCGGCCTAAGGACGGGTTGATGTTGATGCCGGACAACGACGGCAAGCCGTCCGCGACCGGAGACAACTGGCCCGACCGCGTGCATCACTGGATTCCCTGCTTCGACCATCCTTCGGCCAAAGCCACAGTCCGCTTCACCGTCACAGCGCCCGCGCGCGATACGGTCGTGGCGAACGGTCAACTGGAATCAACCCGCTCGAACTCGAACCGGACGCAGACGTGGGTCTGGAACGAGAGCGTGCCCGTCTCGCCCTACTGCATGATTATCTGCGCCGGAGAGTTCGCGCGGCTCGAAGCGAAAGACAACTCTCTGACGCGGCTCTCGTATTATGTCCCGCAATCTGATCGCCGGTTCGCCATGCAGGGCTTCGCGCCCGCCGCTCCGTCTTTGAAAGTCTTCACCGAAACGGTCGCCCCGTATCCCTACGAGAAGCTGGCGCTGATCGTCGGCGCGACGCGTTACGGCGGGATGGAGAACTCCAGCGCCATCGTCTTCGCCAGCACGCTCTTCAAGGGTTTCGAGACCGCGCAGCCGCGCAGCCGCACCTACAACGTGCCCGGCGGCGTCGAAAGCGTCGTCGCGCACGAGATCGCGCACCAATGGTTCGGCGACTCCGTGACGGAAGCGACGTGGTCAGACCTCTGGCTGAGCGAAGGCTTTGCGACCTACTTCGCGGGGCTCTTCATGGAGCACATGGAAGGCGAAGCTGTCTTTCATGACTACATGAAGAGAGCCGCCGAAAAATATTTCGCTTACGAGAAGGAGCGGCGCGCGCCGATTCACGACCGCGAGACGGAGAACCTGAACGATCTGCTCAACCCGAACAACTACGAGAAGGGCGCGTGGGTCCTGCACATGCTGCGCGGCGTCGTGGGCGATAAGGCTTTCTTTGAAGGCATACGCGATTACTATTCGGCACATCGCAACTCGACCGCGACGACCGAAGACCTGCGCGCGGCGCTGGAGAAATCTTCCGGGATGAACCTCAAAGAGTTGTTCGCGCGCTGGGTTTACGGGAGCGGCCATCCGCGTTATGAGGTTAGCTGGCGTTGGATTCCGCCCGGCGACATGCAGCACATTTTGGAGATAAACCTGAGGCAGTTACAGGAGGGCGACGCGCCCTTTACGAATCCGCTGATTGTCGAAATCGTGACACAGGAAGGGACGCAGCGCGTGACCATCAAACCTGACAGCAAAAATTTCGTGGCGCGCATTCCCCTCGTCCGTCAGCCACTCGAAGTGAGGATTGATCCGGACGATTTTGTGCTCAAAGAGTTGACCGTCAAATAAACTGTAGGGGCAGGGCTGGTCCCTGCCCGCGTGTGTCGTCAATCGAGCGGGCAGGGACCAGCCCTGCCCCTACAATCTTCCGTTGCGACGGGCAGTTAGGGTAGTATCGGTTCCCGCAAGCTTCTACCAAAAATCTAAGGAGCGAGGATGCAAAAATCTATCCCCCTGGTGCTGGATCTGAGCGAAGTGAGCGCGGACGATGTCTTGCTGGTCGGCGGCAAATGCGCGAGTCTGGGCGAGCTCTTTCGCGCGCTGAGGCCGCGCGGCGTGCGCGCCGTGGACGGCTTTGCCACGACGAGCGAGGCTTATCGCCTGCTGTTGGAAACGGACGGGCTCGGCACGCGCTTGAGAGAGCTGATGAGCGGGCTTGACCATAACGACCTCAAAGCGCTCAACACCGCCGGGCGCGAGGCGCGTGCGTTGATGCTCGACACGCCGCTGCCGGCGGAAGTCAACGACGCGATCCTCGAAGCCTATCGCCGCCTCTGCGACCGCACGCACCGCTCGTGCGAAGTCGCCGTGCGCTCTTCCGCCACCGCAGAGGATTTGCCCGACGCCTCTTTCGCCGGACAGCAGGACACGATTCTCAACGTGCGCGGCGAAGACCGCCTGATCGAATCATGCCATCGCTGTTTCGCTTCGCTCTGGACAGACCGCGCCATCTCTTATCGCGCCGAACGCGGCTTCGATCATTTCGATGTCGCGCTCGCCATCGGCGTCCAACCGATGGTGCGCTCAGACCTCGCCTGCTCCGGCGTGATGTTCACGCTCGACACCGAATCTGGCTTCCGCGACGCGGTCGTCATCAACGGCTCCTGGGGGCTCGGCGAAGCCATCGTCGCGGGCAAGGCCACGCCGGACGAATGGGTCGTCTTCAAGCCGACGCTGAAGATGGGCGCGCGTCCGATTGTCAGCCGCCGGCTCGGCAGCAAAGAGATCAAGATGATCTACGGCCTCGACGACAAGGGCACGCGCGAGGTGGCCGTCGTCGAAGCGCAGCGCCAGCGTTTCTCGCTCAGCGATTATGAAGTCCTGCAGCTCGCGCAGTGGGCCTGCCTCATCGAAGAGCATTACTCAGGCCGCGCCGGACGCGCGCAGCCGATGGACATCGAATGGGCGAAGGACGGGCGCACGGGCGAGCTCTTCATTTTGCAGGCGAGGCCCGAAACGGTTCATGCCATGCGGCGCGAGAACTACATCGAGAGCTACAAGCTGACGGGCGAGCACGGAGAGCCGCTCGCGACCGGCATGGCCGTCGGCGAGAAGATCGGGCAGGGACGCGTGCACGTCCTGCTCGACCCGGACAAGCTGACGGAGTTCGCCGAAGGCGACGTGCTCGTCACTTCGATGACAGACCCCGCCTGGGAGCCGATCATGAAGCGCGCCGCCGCCATCGTCACGGACAGAGGCGGGCGCACCTGTCACAGCGCCATCATCAGCCGCGAGCTGGGCCTGCCCTGCATCGTCGGGACGGGCAACGCGACCGAGCGCCTGACGACCGGCATCGAGGCGACCGTCTCGTGCGCCGACGGCGCGCAGGGCAACGTCTACGAAGGGCGCATCGAGTATGCCGTCGAGCGGCGCACGATGGAGGCAGAGGCACGGCCGCGCACGCAGGTCATGATGAACGTCGGCGATCCAGACCACGCCTTTGCGCTCGCCTCGCTGCCGAACGACGGCGTGGGGCTCGCGCGTCTCGAATTCATCATCAACAATCACATCGGCATCCATCCGATGGCGCTCGTGCGTTACCCGAACTTAAAACGCCCGGAGGATGTCAAACTGATTGCGAGCCGCATCAACGAAGAAGACCCGCGCGAGTTCTTCGTCCGCTGCCTGTCGGAAGGCGTCGGGCGCATCGCCGCGGCCTTCTATCCAAAGCCGGTCATCGTACGCATGAGCGATTTCAAGTCGAACGAGTACGCGCGCCTCATCGGCGGCCAGGAGTTCGAGCCGGAAGAGGAGAATCCGATGCTCGGCTTTCGCGGCGCGTCGCGTTACTACGACGAGAGATACCAGGAAGGCTTCCGTCTCGAATGCGAGGCGCTGGCGCGCGTGCGCGAAGAGATGGGCCTCATCAACGTCAAGGCGATGATTCCCTTCTGCCGCACGGTCGAAGAGGCGGAGCGCGTCGTCGCCTTGATGGGCGAGTTCGGATGCAAGCAGGGCGAGAACGAGCTGGAGATTTACGCGATGTGCGAGC
>JAFBAJ010000617.1 GCA_019247865.1 Acidobacteriota bacterium | reverse complement strand
ACGGTGAACTGCTCGCCGCGCTCGAACGCGAAGCGGCCGAGCTGCGCACGGACAAGACAGACCGCTCGGCCCTGGCCGCACTGTTCACGGAGCTCGCCATGCGTCTCAACAACGATTTCAAAATTCCCGGTGCGGAATAAAGCCTCTATCTCTTCTTTGCGCCTTTGCGCCTTTGCGTGAAATTTTATGCTCACGCAAAGGCGCAAAGGCGCAAAGGAAAGCAGAACAAAGTTGAAGAGTAATCCTTCATCTCCTGACGTGATTGAACAGGACGGCCTGAACGAATTGCGCCGCCTGCTCGTCGGCCCCGAACAGCAGGAGATCGAAGTCCTCCGCGAGCGGCTCGATCAGCAGGAGAGTCTCCTACCCGAAGACATCAGCCGCGTCCTGCCCGAAGCCGTCACGCTCCGCACGCGCCGCGACAAGAAGGTCACCGAAGCCCTGCTGCCCACCGTCGAAGAGGCCATCGACATCTCGGTCAGGAAGAATCCGCAGACGCTGATCGACGCGCTCTTTCCGGTGATGGGGCCGGCGATCCGCAAGGCCATCGCCGAAGCCCTGAGCGGGATGACGCAGGCGATGAACAAATCGCTGGAGCACAGCCTCTCGCCGCAGGGCCTCAAGTGGCGCGTCGAAGCCTGGCGCACCGGCCGGAGCTTCGCCGAAGTCGTCATGCTCCACACGCTGCTCTATCGCGTCGAGCAGGTCTTTCTGATTCACAAAGAGACGGGCCTGCTGCTGCAACACGTCGTCGCGGGGGACGCTTCGGTGCAGGATGCGGACATGGTCTCCGGGATGCTGACGGCGATTCAGGACTTCGTGCACGATTCGTTCAGCGTCGAAGAGGGCGGGGCGCTCGACACTTTGCAGGTCGGCGGGCTCTCGGTCTGGATCGAGCGCGGCCCGCGCGCAGTCCTCGCCGCAGTCATCCGCGGCAACGCGCCGCAGGAGTTAAGAGCCTTCCTGCAACAGACGCTCGAACAGATTCACGCGGAGTTCGCGCGCGAGCTGGAAAACTTTGAAGGCGACGCCGCGCCGTTCGAGCCGAGCCGCGAGGATCTGGAAGCCTGCCTGCAATCGCAGTACGAGCAGGGATCGAAAGAGAAGACGAAGAAGCGCGTCACTCCCGTGCGCGTCGTGGCGGCGCTGCTGCTCGTGATAGTTTTGGTGCTCGGATTTTTTTACGTGCGGAGCCGCTGGCGCTGGGGCAATTACCTGACGCGCCTGCAGAGCGAGCCGGGCATCGTCATCACCAACGCCGAGCGGCGCTGGTTCGGCTATTCCATCGCGGGCCTGCGCGACCCGATGGCGGCAGACCCGCAGGCCCTGCTCGGCGAAGCGTCACTCGACCCGGCGAAGGTCGAAAGCCACTGGGAGCCCTATCATTCGCTGACGCCGCGGTTCGTGCTCCAGCGCGCGCAGGCTCTGCTCAATCCGCCGCCGACCGTGACATTCCGCGTCGAGAACAATACTCTCTACGCGACGGGCTCTGCGAATCATCAATGGATCACGGAGACGCGGCGGCTCGTGCGCGTCATTCCGGGGCTCGACCGGTTCGATGAATCGTCGCTCGTGGACACGAACCTGCAGGCCGCGCTCAACGTCAAGAGCCGCATCGAGCATCGCGTCGTCCGCTTCGTGCTCGACACAACTGGGCTGGCTCCCGGACAGGGAAGTGAGCTCGAAGCTCTGAACGCGGACATCAGAGAGCTGAAGCGGCTCGCGCCCGCCGCCGGAAAAAGCATCCGGGTCGAGGTCATCGGCCACACGGACCAGCTCGGAAGCGAAGAGACGAACCTGCCTCTCAGCCGCGAGCGCGCGGAAGTGGTCAGAGCCAGGCTCGCGGCTCTCCTCGGCGATGAGGTGGAGTTGACGGCGAGCGGCGCGGGCGCTGCCTCGCCCGTGCGCGAAGAACGAAGTGAAGAAGATAAAGAGGCCAATCGCAGCGTGACGGTGCGCGTCACGTTGACAGATTCTTAGTGCGACTGACAAAACTGTAGGGGCAGGGCTTGTCCCTGCCCGTGCTTTCATTGAGCAGCACGCGGGCAGGGACAAGCCCTGCCCCTACAAGATTCAGAGACTTAACTATGATTCAGAAAAAAGTATGTATGCTGGGCGGGTTCGCCGTCGGGAAGACGAGTCTCGTCAGGCAGTTCGTCGAGAGCATCTATTCGGACAAGTATCACACGACCGTCGGCGTCAAGATCGACAAGAAACTGGTGCAGGCCAACGGGCAGGAGGTCAACCTGCTCCTGTGGGACATACAGGGCGAGGACGGCGTGCAGAAGCTGCGCACTTCGTACCTGCGCGGCGCGGCCGGATACCTGCTCGTGATCGACGGCACGCGGCGCTCGACGCTCGACACGGCCTGCGCCATCCAGCAGAGCGCGCAGGAACTCCTCGGCCTCGTGCCCTTCATCGTCGTCATCAACAAGACGGATCTCGTGGACGAGTGGGACCTGGACGAGTCTGCGGTCGCGGGCCTGGTGCAGAGCGGCTGGACTGTCTATCGCACGAGCGCGAAGACCGGACAGGATGTCGAAGAAGCTTTTTTAACTCTCGCGGAAAAGATGACGGAGGCCTGAGATGTCCAACCTGCCAACACCGATCACAGATTTCATCCTCAAGCTCACGGACGACACGCGCTCGCCCGCTTATCTGCTGGTGCAGGACAACGGGAGCCTGACCGAATGGGGCGGCAACCTGCCCATCTACGGCATCCGCGATCTGGAAAAAGAGCGGCCCGCAGGCGAGCAGGTCTATTTCCTCGAAGGACTGTTGCCGCTCGAAGTGTCCCCGACCTTTCTGCCCTACGTAAAGACCGACTCGGGGCTCTACGCGGACATCTACCTCCTGCGCGCGGACGAAGGGACGTGGGTGCTCTTCCTCGATGCGACGTTCGACGCGCGCAAGCGCAAGGCGATCCAGCAGAAGGCCAACGACCTGTCGCTCTACGTCGTCGAGCAGCAGCGCGAGGGCGAAGTCCTGCAACAGGCCAAAGACGAGCTGGAAGAGCTGGTCGAGCGGCGCACCAACGCTCTCGCCAAAGCCAATTTTCAATTGAAGCTCGAACTGGAAGAGCGCCAGCGCGTCGAAGATGCTCTGCGCGCGAGCGAGTCCAAGTTCCGCCGCGTCGCCGAATCGAACATGATCGGCATCATCTTCTGGGATCTCAACGGAACCGTGACGGACGCCAACGACGCCTTTCTGGAGATGCTCGGCTACACGCGCGAAGACCTCGACGAAGGCCGGATCAAGTGGGACGAGATCACGCGCCCGGAGCTGCGTCACCTCGACACCCTCGCCATTCAGGAGATGAAAGAGACGGGCGCGTCCGTTCCTTTCGAGAAGCAGTTCATACGCAAGGACGGCACACGCCTGCCGCTGCTCTTCGGCGCGGCGCTGCTCGAAGGCTCGAAACATCAGACGGTCTGCTTCGCGCTCGACCTCTCCAAATACAAGTGAAGCTCTGACGGGCGACGCTTTTAAGTTGACGCGCGCGAGGCGACCGGATTCGCCTCGCGCGCTTTTTTTTAACTCACGGTTCTCAGGTCCAATTAATTTGCTACAAAATCTCTCCTCACGGTGTTCTTACTCTGAGAGTCGCGCTCTTAAAATCTTTCAGGAAAGAATCCGTCGTCATGTCATATCCCGTTTTGCCCTACGCCAAATTCCTGTTTCTCTGCTGTGTGCTGCTTTCCGGTCAGGTCGCTACGGCTGCCGCCGCCAGCCGCCTGGACGAGAAGGTAGATGCCTATGTCAAACAGGAGATGGCGAAATATCACATCCCGGGAATGGCTATCGCCGTCATCAGAAACGGCAAAGCCCTCAAGCTCAAGGGCTACGGCCTGGCAAGCATCGAGCTTAACGTGCCGGTCACCGAGCGCTCGGTCTTTCAAATCTACTCGACGACAAAAATATTTACCGGCGTCGCCCTGATGAAGCTGGTGGAAGAGGGCAAGCTCACGCTGGAGACGCCCGTCACGGACCTTATTCAGGGACTTCCGGATGAATGGAAGGCGATCAGGATTAGAAACCTGCTGACGCACACTTCCGGTCTCGCGGAGTTGCGGGAAAATCCGCGCTTTCAGAGTTTGCCTGACGAGAAGAAGAAGTATTTCCCGCGCGAAGAGGGGATGCGCTATGTGGCTGAAATGCCGCTCAAGTTTAAGCCGGGCGAGAAGTTCCTGTATCACACTTCCGGTTATAACATTTTGGGATTAATAGTTGGGAAAGTCGCCGGAACTCCCTTTGACTCATTTCTACAGGAACGTGTGTTCGCGCCGCTCGGAATGGCTTCCACCATCTTCGGTGATACAGAGAGCATCATTAAAGGGCGGCCTTCGACCGTCTATCTGCTCGACAAAGGGGAGCTGCGAAATCTGGTGCTGACCTTCAACGTGAACGGGGGCAATCCCGGCGCTGGGCTCAATTCCTCGGTCACTGATTTAGCCAACTTCATGATCGCTTTGGATGCGGGTAAAGTCCTGAAGCCGGAGAGCCTGCGTGAGATGTGGTCGCCCGTGAAGCTCAACGACGGCAGCGAGTATGGCTATGGACTGGGCTGGACGGTCGGAGAACACAAGGGGCGGCAGGTCGTCGGCCATGAAGGCGGCGGCGCAGCCTGGATTGCACACTTTCCGCAAGAGCATCTTTCGATAGTCGTGCTCTGCAACCTCAACGGAGCCAGAGCGGATGAAATCCAATATGGCCTGGCCGACCTTTATCTCAGAAGCTGATCGCAAAAGCCGCAGAGCGGCGCGAAGCTGAAGCGCGGCGCGAAGCTGAAGCGCGGCGCGAAGATGATTAAAAGCCGCAGAGCGGCGCAATGTTTTTTTGAAGAAGCCACAGAGCGGCGTCATGTTCTTTGAAGAAGCCGCAGCCCGGCGTCATTTTTT
>JAFBAJ010000576.1 GCA_019247865.1 Acidobacteriota bacterium | reverse complement strand
CGAGCTACAGCGATTGAAGAGCCTGGAGCGCACCGGATGGATGTTGCGCGGGCTGGGCGCTGGTGCGGAATCGGTCGCGGCGCATTCGTATGGCGTGGCTGTGGTCTCGATGTTGCTGGCCGACGAGATCATCGCGCGCGGCGTGGCGGTGGATGTGGAGAAGCTGCTGCGTCTGGCTCTGCTGCACGACTGGGCTGAGGTGCGTGTTGGAGATATGCCGCGCACTGCTTCGGAATATTTCGGCGCGGAGGCGCGGCGCGGGGCCGAGCGCGCGGCCTTTGACGACATCGTGCGCGCGTGCGGCGTGCGGCAGGCGCAGCTCTACGGAGAGCTGCATGAGGATTACGAGCGGCGCGCGAGCTTTGAGGCGCGACTGGTCAAGGCCGCAGACGTGATCGACCTGCTCATTCAGACCCTGGCCTTCGAGCGTGCGGGCGCGCGCGGCCTTGACGAGTTCTGGGAAGACATCAACGGGCGCTACTTCCAGCTCGACGGCGTGGCCGGTGAGGTCGTGAGCGAAGCTTTGCAGGAGCTACAGGAGATACGCCGCGCGATCAGGTCTTAGGACTTTGGTCTTCGGCCTTTGTCCGCGACGCAACCTTGAGTAATCAGAGATCAAAGACCAAAGTCCTAAGACCAAAGACCGAAAGTTATGAGAGACTGGCTGGCGCACTTGTGGGCATCTTTAACCTGGCCGACGATGCTTTTGGGCGCGGGCCTGTTCCTCGTCTCTTTTGCGGTCAGCACGGCGCTCGTCTCGTTCGCGCTGGTCAGATTGCCCGCGAACTATTTTCATTCGTCGCACGCGCGCGCCTTCTGGGAAGACAAGAGCCCTGCGATGCGTTGGAGCGGCGTTATTCTGAAGAACCTGATCGGGGTGATCCTGATCCTGTTGGGCATCATCATGTCGCTGCCGGGCATTCCGGGGCCGGGCATCTTGACCATCCTGCTCGGCCTCGTGATGATGGATATTCCGGGCAAGCGCCCGCTGGAAACGCGTCTCGTCAAAAGGCCGAGCGTGCTCCAAGCCATCAATCGGCTGCGCGCGCGTTTCGACAAGCCGCCTTTAGTGCTCGATTAAAGTCTGCCACAGAGGCACAGAGACACGGAGGAAGACAAAGGTCAAAGGTCAACTATTTTAAACGTCTCTGTGTCTCTGTGTCTCTGTGGCACATGCTTTGGTTTCATTGCCTCGCGTTGACAAGCGCGAACCTGTTTGTTAGCTTGCCTTGTTCCGAGAGAATGGAAAACTTATTGCGCAGAGAAATTTTCGCGCAGCGTCTTTATTGTTAATGTTCGAGCTCACACCCCTGCGTCAGAAAAACTCGGTCTCGCGCGCCGCTCTGGCAGCTCTGCTTGCCACGAGCCTCTTCGTCATGAGCGGCTGCGCCAGTCTGTTCGGCGTCAAGCAGACCGTGTCGGTCCCGCCCCGGCTGGGGCCGCTCAGCGAGGCGACGATGGCTGAGCTCATCGCCGAGGTGAACCGCATTGCGACGGTGCGCTCGATCCGCGGCAAGGTGGACATAGAGTTTCAGGACACTTCGTTTGCGGAGAACGGGCTGACTGAAAAGTACCGCACGGCGGACGGCACCGTCATCCTGCAAAGACCCAACCAGATCAACCTGCGCATACAGGCTCCTCTGATCGCCACCAACATCGCCGAGATGACCTCCGACGGCCAGCAGTTTCGCGTCGCCGTCCTGCAGGGCGACGAGAAGTATCGCCGCTTTGTGCGCGGGACGAACAACGCCGTCTATCCTAAGCTGACGGTGGAGGACGGACAGTCGGGCGGCAGCGGCAAGAACAAAAAAGGGATGAACGATAAGCGCACGGTCAGCGCGCTCTCGAACCTGCGCCCGCAGCATCTGACAGAGGCTCTGCTCGTGCGCCCGATCCAGTCGCGCGACGAGTCCGGCTACGTCTACGCGCAGAGCGAGTTTTATCAGGAAGAAGCGGACAAGGGGCCGCGCGCGAAAAAGGGCAATCGCGTGGTGCGTGGCTATTACCTGCTGGACGAGCTGGCGCCGGGCGGCGCGGGCGGCGTGCGTCTGATGCGCCGCTTCTGGTTCGACCGCGTGGGCGGCATCCGGCTCGCGCGCATGCAGACCTACGATACCAAAGGGTCTCTGACGACCGATGTCGAGTACGGCGAGCAGAAGAGTTTCGGCGAGGACGGCCGCCTCAAACTGCCCGGACAGGTCGAGCTGACGCGCCCGCAGGACGGCTACAAACTGCGCCTCAGCTATCAGGCCCCGGAGGCCGTCATCATTGATCGCCAGTACGACGCGGACATCTTCCTGCTCGAAAATAAATGGCAGCTCCCCGAAGTTGATCTCGACAAGCGGCAGAGCGGAAACATCAGCCAGCACTGATGTGGAATTCAGGAGCCGGAAGTCAGAAGCCGGAAGGAAAGGCTGAAACCGTTTTTATTCTGGCTCCTGACTTCTGACTTCTGTATTCTGTTTTTATGGACAATCTCATCACAGCCAATATCCGTCAGCGTCCGTTTCGCTCGCTCGTGAGCGTGGCGGGCGTCGCGCTCGGCGTGGCGCTGGTGATCCTCTTTACGGGCCTGGCGCGCGGGATGTCGAACGACCTCAAGCGGCGCTCGTCCAATTTTCGCGCGGAGATCATCTTCGCCAAGCCCGGGTCGCTGCAGTTGACCTCGTCGGTCAGCAATCTGAGCACGAAGTATGTGGACGAGATCATGAAGGTCGAAGGCGTCGGCGCGGCCGTGCCTTCGATCCTTTATATCTCGCAGAGCGGGAAAGGCTTCGGCTTTGAGCGCATCGAGGGCGTGGACTGGGAGCCGTTCGCGCGGATGAACGAAGTGCATCTCGTCGAAGGACGCGCGCCGCAGGCTCTCGACGAAGTGGTCATCGATGAGACGAAGGCGCACGATAACAGCCTGGCGGTCGGGAGCGTGCTCAAGCTCTTCGGTG
>JAFBAJ010000354.1 GCA_019247865.1 Acidobacteriota bacterium | reverse complement strand
CGTAGGGCGGGCCGTCATGAAGAATAAACTTTTCCGCGCCCTCGCGCGCGCGGCGAATCAGGCCGTACAAGTCCATCTCCGCCCACTTCTTCAAACGCGCGGGCTCCATCTGTCCGAGGTTCGCCTTCTGCCCGAAATTGGTCTTAGGCAGGTTGACCGTCTTCTTCAGCTCAAGGGGTGTTTCCGTTGACATACAGTTTCGTTCGCTTCACTTTCAAATAATCCGTCAGCTTGAAACAGCAATAGTAGCAGTCAACGGCGCGCACGCCAAAGCGCCGGGCGCACCTGTGCCTGACCGATGGACGGCGAATTTTGAAGGGGAATTATTCCGGCAGAGCGGACGGCACAGGCGGCCGGTTGGTCATGCCGGCCGGAAAATTATAGTCCACCGAGCTAGTCTGGTAGATCGGCTCGCCGCTCGGTCTGAAATCGAAGATGCGAAAATGCACTGTCACAGTGCCGCGCAGGTTGAGCGTGGTCTGGAACACGGGCGTGCCGCCTTCGCCGCCGAAGTTGCTTCGCCGGTAGGCGACCAAACTGCCGGTCAGCGTCGCCGGAATAGTTTGCGGAGGAATATTGAGCGGGACGGGCTGATGGAAACGGTTTTTGATCTGTCTGAATTTCAGATAGATGGTGGGGGCTTCCAGCTGGACATAGCCGTCGTAATAAAGAGAGGCGAATTCGTTACCGTAGATACTCGCGTATCTACCTCTAAGGTCCGGAGCACTCTCTCCATCGCGAATGCGAATCGGGTCGCTGACAAGACAGGGGAAGCAATAATTCCAGCCCATAAAATTGCTCCACGACAAATAGATGACGGCCTCCGGGCCTTCGAGCCGGAGCAGAGGAGGCTGGCTGCTGTTAATGGTGGTCGAGGCGCTGGTGATATTGACATCCACTGTCTGCGCGGCGGCCACAGACGCGAAGCAGAGCAGTGCGAGCAATGCGGCTGCGGCGAAGAATGGAGCATGCTTTCGCATCTCGCTTCCCCTCCTCGTGCTTCGGCGAAAGTAAACTTGAGAGCTTATTTATCCAGCGTATCAGCCGCAGCCGAAAGCTCGTAGCTCAGGCCCCGAAACCTGTAGAAAGGACGCCCGTTGAGCGGACTGATGCTCTGGACGCTCAGCGTGAGCCGGGCCGTGCCATGCAGTTTCAGCGGAAGCTCGAAGAGCAGGCCGGTCGAGTTGTTGAAGGGATTGAACCGGTGGACCTGCAGGTGGCCCTGCAAGGTGATCGGAAAAGTGACCGTGAACGGCAGCCGCGAATAGCGCGTGGGCAGCGTCACACGATTGCCGTCAAAGACCATCGCGCCGGCGTAATACACATCGCGCGAGACGCCGTTGATGGTCAGCGTCCCGGCGCGAATGGATTGCTCGCCGGAATACGTGGTTCTGATGCTGATCTCGTCGCCGCCCTGACAGGGAAGACACTGCGGGGAGAATGCGCCCTCAGTCAGCCAGCCCGTCAGCGTCATCCCGTTTCCAGCGAAGGTGAAGTTGCCGATCGGATCAACCGAGCCGCCGGAGAAAGTGACGCGCGCCTGTTCGAGACCCAGCGGGATGTGCGGGACGGTCGTGTCCTGAGCTGCTGCGAGCTGTGCTGCTGCGAGCAGCAGGAAAGCGGCGAAGAACGGGGCAAGTTTTCGCATGTGTCGAACTCCTTTGTCAGAGCGCCGGAGCGCTCAACTGCATGAGGGAAAGAAACACCCAATCGGACAGGGATTCCTTTAACCGATAAACATCTCCTCGTCGCCGTACGTCTGATTGATCGGCTTCGGCGTGGGCGCGAGCAGGACTTCGAGGCCGCGTTTGAGCCCGGCCATGATGGCGGCCAGCTCGCGCGCGGGTTGGATGACTTTCGCGTGAATGAATTCGGTCGTCGTGGCGACCTGCTGGTGCGTCTGGTCTATCGTCCGGCTGACGAGCGCGACCTTATCGCGCGCCGTGACGGCCGTTTCGCCGACGAGCACCTTGAGCTCGCGCACCTCGTCCTTGATGAGCGCGGCCGATTCCGAAAAATGCATCGTCGCGGTCGAGAGGTGGCCGGACATGACGTTGAACTGCTCGGCGATCTCTTTCCCCTGCGCGGCGATGGCCTTGCCCTGTTCGCTCAGCGCCGTGACTTTCTGCATCAACGGCTCGACGCGCTCTTCGAGCCGCTGCACGGTCGCGACGACGCGGCCGACGGTGCGCGCGATGACGATCATCGCAATCGCAATCACGAGAAAGGAGAGGGCGACGATCACCATCACCCAGAACATCGGGTCCTGGATGTTCATTTGCAGGGCTAGATAAGACATGTGCGGTTTAGCTGTTTGAGCTTAGCTTTCTTCTTCGCCTTGATAATTTGGCCCGGAGCCGATCATCCCGGACGTTTCGGTCTTGCGTTTCTCTTCCGTGTATGCCTGCTTGCCGGCTTCGATGGCGGCGGAGAGTTGACCGCCCTTGCTGCGCGCGGCTTCGCGTGCGGCGTCGGCTATCTCGCCGGCCTTGCCCGCCGCGGTGTTGTAAAGATCGGTGGCGCGCTCGCGTCCGACCTCGTAATATTCTCCGGCGCGTGCGCCGACCTGCGTCGCGGCCTCGCGCGTGCGGTCAATGCCCTTGCGCGTCGCGTCGGCGATGTCGCCCCGCAGCTCCTGGCCGGATTTCGGCGCAAAGAGGAGAGCTAAGATCGCTCCGATGCCGCCGCCGATGAGCAGGTATGTGAGCCGTGTCGAAACATCACCTCCGTCACGACGCCGGTAATCGTTTTCGCTTTGCATGGGATGCACCTTTCAAGAGAGCCGGAAGCGCAACAGGCTCCCGACAGGGGTTTCAAAAGATAATAACGCGCAGAATATAGCAAAAGCAGTGGCAAGTGAAAAGCGAGAAGTGACGGGTTAAACCATTTCCACCCGGTCAACGCGCACACATTACTCGTCGCTGTGGTATTGCTGGAGCTTGCGGTAGAGCGTCTTGCGGCCGATGCCGAGCATGCGTGCGGCGCGCGATTTGTCGCCGCCCGTGTAATCGAGCGTGGCTTCGATGGCCTGCCGTTCGATCTCGTCAATGGAGGAAGGAACATCTATCGCCAGGCTCAGCGCGCGCCCTTCGGTGGCCGCCGCGAGCCGTTCGTGACGCAGCTCCTCGTGTGCGTCGACCGCGCTCTTGGCGACCGCCTCCGGCAAATCCGAAAGCTCTATCTGACGACCCGAAGCGATAATCACCGCGCGCTCGATGGCGTTCTCCAGCTCGCGCACGTTGCCCGGCCAGTCGTAGCTGATGAGCGCCTGCAACGCGCCGCGCGAGATACCGGAGATGAAGCGCCCTGTCTTCTGCTTGTAATGTTCGAGGAAATGTATGACGAGCGGATGGATGTCTTCCGGTCGCTCGCGCAGGGCCGGGAGGCGAATCGGAAAGACCGAGAGGCGATAAAAAAGGTCGCGCCGGAAATTGCCCTCTTCGACCGCGCGCTCAAGGTCTACGTTCGAGGCCGCGATGACGCGCACATCCGATTTCAAGAGCTCGCTTCCGCCGACGCGCGTGAACTCGCCGTCCTGCAGCACGCGCAACAGACGCACCTGCGCCGAGAGACTCATCTCGCCGATCTCGTCCAGAAAGAGCGTCCCGCCGTCTGCCTCTTCAAAGCGCCCGCGCCTGAGCGCACGCGCATCCGTAAAAGCCCCCTTCTCGTGGCCGAAGAGCTCCGTTTCGAGCAGGCTTTCGGGAATCGCGCCGCAGTTGAGCTTGATATACGGACAGTCCTCGCGCCCGGAGTTGTAGTGTATGAGATTGGCGAGCAGCTCTTTGCCCGTCCCCGACTCGCCCTGAATGAGAACGGAGGTCTGCGTGTCTGCGACGTTGAGGGCCAGCTCTTTGGCGCGCTGGATGGCCGGGGCCTGCCCGATGATCCTGTCCTCCGCGCGCCGCTCGTGAAGCGCGCTCCGCAGGCGCATCACTTCCGCCGACAACTGATCGCGCTCCAGCGCCGTCCCGATCTGATCCGCGATGCCTTCGACCAGCGCGACCTCGTGATCCAGAAAACCTTCGCGCGCCTCGCTCCAGACCAGACCCAGCAGGCCGAAGGTTTGCGAGCCGACCCGCACGGGAGCGACGAGCGCCGCCCGCCCGCCCAGCGTCTGGTTGAAGACAAAGCGCAACACGTCCGGCAATTCCGTTTCCAGCAGCCGCAGAGTCTTGCCCTGCGAGAGCACCTCGATCACTTCCGGGTAAGCAGTGATGTCGAGCGATTGCCCGTGCGCCTCGATCAGTCCCTGCACGGAATCCGTGATGGCGTGCGGCGCGGCCTTGAACGCGGCCAAAGTGATCCGGCTGCCAGCCGAATCCAGCACGCCGAGCGCGCAATAGTCTGCGCCGACCAGCTCGATGGCGCGTGTCAGCACGAGCGACGTGACCTCTTTGAAGTCCGAGTGCGCGTTGAGCACGTTGGCGATCTCAAGCAGCGCGCGCGTCCGCTCGGCCTCCTGCTCTTTGTCCGTGTAGAGCCGCGTGTACTGATAGCCGACCGCGATCTGCCGCGCGATGGATTGCAGAAAATTCACTTCGTCGTCGAGCCAGACGCGCGGCGCGCGCGTGTTGTGCAGGCCGACGAGACCGAGCACGTCTTCGCCCAGCACGACCGGCACGACGAGCAGGGAACGCGTGTGCAGGCTCGCCGCCAGAAAACGTACTTTCTGATCGAGCCCCGGCGCGCTCGTGTCATTAAGACGAATCGGCCGCGTCAGGTCCACGTGCTCCGCGAGCTGTTTGAGGTCGATTGGAATCGCCACGCCTTCGCTCGAAGGCACTTCGTCCGAGGCGCGCCACTCGTGACTGATCCGCAGCTCGGAATCCGAAGCGAGCTGGATCACGTCGCACCTGTCCGCCAGCATCATCCGCCCCAGCTCGGAGACGATGGCGCGCAGG
>JAFBAJ010000340.1 GCA_019247865.1 Acidobacteriota bacterium | reverse complement strand
GAAAAGCCAGATGGCGATGTCATCGCGATGCGTGTCGGCCGGCGTCAGCTCGTCCGGCATCGCGCTCAAAGTTTTTTCAAAGGAGAGAAAATCGCCCTGCTCGCCTCGCTCACTTCCGACGACCAGCACTTTGCGCAAGTGCCCGGCCGACTGCGCCGCTTCCGCGAAATTGTCGAGCAGCGATTCATGTATCACCGCGACGGGCGCGCGCGTGTATTCGAGATAATATTTGTAATCCGCTGCGGGCAGGAGCGGGTTGACCATCGTGATCACCGCTCCGATGCGTGCCGCCCCGAACCACGTCCACGCGAACTCCGGAATATCCGGCAGCACGATCAGCACGCGGTCTTCCTGCCGCACGCCCAACTCGCGCAGGGCATTCCCCAAACGGTTCGACCGCCGCACAGCCTCGCCATAAGTATAAGTCTCGTCCTCAAAATACAGACACGTCTTACCTTCGCGCCCCTCCGTCACGTTGTGATAGAGGAAGTACTCGGCCATGTTGAAGCGTTCGGGAAATTCGATGTTCATACTTTACCCGCGAAGGGGCAGCCGGCCGCGCCGTGTTTGGTGTCGAGGTAGGTGCGCGCTTCCCAGAGTTCCGGGAAGAATTTTTTTCGGAGCGTGGTGCGCAGGTAGCCGACGCCTTCGGAGCCGCCTGTGCCGGGTTTGGTGCCGACCATGCGCTCGACCATCGCGATGTGATGCGCGCGCCAGAGCGTGAAGTATTCGTCGTGCTCGATCAGGCTTTCGGCCAGTTGGAACTCTTCGTAGCGCTCCTCAAAGTGCGTCAGGATTTCAAGGACGGCGCGCGTGCGGCGGCCGTAATTCTTGCGCTGCTCCTCTGCCGCAAGCCCGGCGACGTCCGCGGGCGCGTCCAGACCGCGACGGCCGAGGAGCGCGTAAAAGGCTTCGCTCAACGAGGGCGCAGCCAGCCGCGCCTCCAGACGCTTTAACGCAAACTCGTCCTCCCGAAATTCGTGGAGCACCTTTTCGTCCTTGAGGCCGGAAGAGATTTCGATCTCGCGGAATTGCATGGACTGAAAACCGCTCGCCGGATTCAGCTCGTCGCGAAAGCCGAGGAAGCTGATGGGCGTCATCGTCTCCAGAATGTGGATCTGGCTGACCAGGACCTTTTCGATCTCGACGACGCGGCGCAGCGTGCGCGCGGCCTGCGCCGGGCGGTCTGCGCTCATCTGCTCGATGGCCGCATCCAGTTCGTGCAGGATCTGCTTGAACCACAGCTCGTAGGTCTGGTGGATGGTGATGAAGAGCAGCTCGTCGTGATGCGCCGGGTCCGAGAGGCAGTCCTGCAAGCCGATGAGATCCTGCACGCGCAGGTACTTGTTATATGAGAGCGGAGCTTTGCTCCCGTATTCGTTAGACATAAGAAAATTATTTCTGCGGCTCGCGGATGCGCGATGAATGACCGGCGACGAGCTGCCAGCGCCCCTTGCGTTTAACGAAGACATCTGTAAAGCGGCTCTGGCTTGTGACGCTGCGCTCGGCGCTGCGGCTCACGGTCGTGACGCGTCCGGTGACGACGGCCGTGTCGCCGTAGACCTGCACGCTCATCTCGTCCGGCACGTACGAGACCAGTTTGAACGCGCCGGGCGGGGAATCGAGGCTGGCGACATCCTGCGCCTTCGTCGTCAGGCCGCCGCTCGAATCCGTGAAAATAAACTCGTCCGCTTCGATGCGCTCGAAGAAGGCTTTGTCCCGTTTGATGTTGGCCTCGCCGATGTCGCGCTCAAGCTGCATCAGTTCAGCCTGGACGCGGCTCTTGTTATCCTTAGGTTTCGTTTGAGCGGAAGCGACGAGCACCAGCGCCGAGAACAGGAGCAGGACGGACGATAAAAAGCGTCTCAAGATATTCTCTCCGCTGAAGGATTAAAACGCCGCGCCGGCCTTCTCGTGCTCGGCGTAGGCGCGCGTGTCCCGGATCTCTTTCATCTCGCGTATGACCAGCTCCAGCTCTTCGTCCTTAGTATAAAAGTGCGGCGAGATGCGCACGCCCGCGCCCGGACGATAGTCGACGATGAATTCGCGGCGGAGCAGCTCTTTGGTCACGGCCCCGGCGTGCTCTGCTGCGATGGTCACGGTTCCGCCGCGCCGCTCAGGGTCGCGCGGGCTCGTCACGCGAAAGCCAGCTTCTAACGCCAGCTCGATCAACTTTTGAGTCTGGCGCACGCTCTTCGCGCGGATCTGTTCGACGCCGATCTCGTTGATGATGCGATAGCCGCTCTCGGCCGCGTAGAGCGCCGGGATGGCGGGCGAGCCGTGCAGAAAGCGTTTGATGTCGGGCGCATATTCCATCGAGCTTTCAAACGCGAACGGAGCCTCGTGCGCCATCCAGCCTGTCGTGCGCGGCTCAAACTTCGCTTGCAGGTCGGGCCTCACGTAGAGATAACCCGCGCCGGGGCCGCCGCAGAGCCACTTGACGGAGCCGCCCGTCGCAAAGTCCACATTCAACTCTTTGACGCTGAAGGGAACCGTGCCCGCCGATTGATATGTGTCGAGCACGACGTACGCGCCGACCTCGTGCGCGCGCTCGATGATGGCGCGTGCGTCCTGCAGGAACGCGCTCTTGAAGAGGACGTGCGAGATCGGAACCAGCAGCGTCTCTTCGTCTATCGCCGCGAGCATGCGTTCGAGCGGGATCGTGATGCCGTCGTCCGACCGGACCGTCTCCAGGCGCAGCCGCCCGCCGCGCGCGTGCGCTTCGTAGACATAGAGCACGGAAGGAAAGTTCAGCTCTTCGCAGACGATCTTGTTGCGCTCTGGTTTCGGGTCAAAGCAGGAGAGGATGAGCGACTGGCAGATGGAGACGTTCTGGTGCATGACGACCGTGCCCGCCTCCGCGCCGATGATGCGCGCGACCTCGTCGCCGATGCGCGTCGGCATCTCCCACCAGCCTTCGGCCCACGCGCGCACGCCGCGCGTCGCCCACATCTCCGCATAATCATGCAGGCGGTCGTAGGTTGCGCGCGGCATCGCGCCGAGACTGTGCGAGATGAGATAGACGGTCTTCTCCAGAATGGGAAACTCGCGCCGCCACTGTAAAAGCTCATCCGTCAAAAGCTGTTGTCCTCCTGTGATGTTATCAATATATCCGTCGGAGAAGTTTCACGCAAAGACGCAAAGGAAAGACGCAAGCTCTGCTTTGCGTCCTGGCGTCTCGGCGTGAGATTTCATCGTCACTCTGTGTTCGGGCTCTGTTCTTCTTTGATCTCTTCGCTTTCGGGATTCTCCGCGCCGGGGACGGTCGCGGGCTGTGTGCCGCCGGGCTGGCCCGGCGCTTCTTCGGTCGATTCCTCTTTGGGTTCGTTGGTTTCTTCGTTCATCTTCACGCTCCTGATATTTCGGCTTTGAATGGCAGTCGTGTATCTTAACATGTTATTGAATGAAGGGTGAGATGAGGTTCACCGCAGAGAAGCGCAGAGATCACGCAGAGTAATCAAACCTCTGCGGCTCTCCGCGGAAACTCTGCGTCTCTGCGGTGAGGTCGTTCTTTCTCTTCACAAAACCTGCTACACTTTGAGCCCTGCATGATGTGGCGTTTCAAAGACCCAATTCGGCATGAGCTTCCGGCGGCGCGCTGGCCTTCGGCGGAAGAGGCCGCGCGCTCGCAACTCTTTCAACCGATTCGCATCGGCCAGGCGGAGCTTGAGAGCCGGACGTGGGTTCCGGCGATGGTGCCCTGGCGCGCGACCGCCGACGGGTTCGTGACGCGCGATAATCTGGACTGGTACGCGCGTTTCGCAGAAGGGCAGCCGGGCGCGCTCGTCGTCGAAGCGACGGGCGTGCGCGACATTCCTTCGGGGCCGCTCCTGCGCATCGGGCACGACCGTTTCATTCCGGGCTTGCGCCAGCTCGTCGAAACCGTCCGCACGGCGAGCCGCGGGCACACGCGACTCTTCATCCAGATCATAGATTTCCTCTCGGTCAAACGTCGTCCGGAGAAAGC
>JAFBAJ010000329.1 GCA_019247865.1 Acidobacteriota bacterium | reverse complement strand
CGCCGAGAGGCGATGCGCCGCGCGATAACCGATCACGCGCGTCCCGCTCGCACGCTCCAGCGCAACGCGTGCGCGTTGCAGGTCTTCCCGAAACTCGGTCGGCGTCATCTGCCGAATGGTGCGGTGATAGTAGCCGCGCGAAGCGATCTCGTGGCCGCGCCGCGCGACTTCTCTGACCAGCTCCGGATTCTGATCCGCGATCCAGCCGAGGACGAAGAAGGTGGCTTTGATGTCGTAGCGGTCGAGCAGGTCGAGCGCCTTGAGCGTGTTCTGCTCAAAGCGCGTCTCGAAGCGATACCACTGTCCGCGCTGGATGATTCGGTTGAATGCTCCAACGTGGAAATAGTCTTCCAGCAGGACGGTCAGCAGATGCCTCTTGGAAGTGTTGAGAGTAGTCTCGCTCATCTTACACGCTCATCGCCAGGTCTGCGCTTGCGACCCGCACATCTAACAACTCCGCGATAATCTCTGCAATGCGCTCTCCGCTGTCACCACGACCGAAAGGGTTTTCCGTCCGCATCACATGCGACGCCCAGCTCTCGTCCTCATAAGCCTCCGCCAGCATCCGCGCCAGAGCGCTGGGGCTTCCGCCCACGAGCCGCGCCACGCCCGATTCCAGAGCTTCAGGCCGCTCCGTGTTCTCTCTCAAAACGAGCAGCGGCTTGCCGAGCGTCGGAGCCTCTTCCTGCACGCCGCCCGAATCCGAGACGATGAGCCAGGCCGCTGAGAGCAGTGCGATGAAGTCCTGATAGCCGAGCGGCTCGACGAGCCGGATGCGCGGATGATGATCGAGCGCCAGGCGCGCGGCCTCGACCACCGCCGGGTTCGGATGCACCGGAAAGATCAGCGCGACCTCTTCGTGCGCTTCGACGAAGCGGCGGAGGGTCAAAAGGTTCTCCGCCATCAGCTCGCCGAAGCTCTCGCGGCGATGCGTCGTCAGCACGATGCGCTTCATCCCGCGCGTCGCTTCCAGCAGCTCTGAGAGCGCCGGATGTTGTGGCGCGGCCTGCCGCATCATGCTCTGCAATGAATCCACCACCGGGTTGCCGGTCACAAAAACCTGTTTCGGCTCGACGCCTTCGGCCAGCAGCGTCAGGCGATTGCGCGCCGTCGCCGCGAAATGATAGGTCGCGAGCCGCGTAATCATGCGGCGATTCATCTCTTCCGGATAAGGGCTGCGCGGATTGCCTGAGCGCAGGCCCGCCTCGACGTGTCCGACCGGAATTTTTCGGTGAAAGCCGGAAAGCGCGCCCGCCAGCGCGGTCGTCGTGTCGCCCTGCACCAGAATCAAGTCCGGCCGCTCAGCTTCCAGGATCGAGTCCATCGCGTCCATCACGCGCGCGCAGACCTGATTCGGCGTCTGGTTCGGCGACATCACATGCAGGTCTCTGTCAATGCGTATGTGCAGGGATTTGACGAAGGGATAGAGCAGGTCCGTGTGCTGGCCCGAAGCGACGTTGAGAGTCTGAAAAGCGTCCGCGTGTGCTTCGAGGCCGCGAATCACCGGCGCGAGCTTGATCGCTTCGGGACGCGTGCCGAAGAGCGTGAGCACTTTGCGGCGCGACCCGGCGTGGGGTCGCCCTGCTCTGAACAGTCTCAGCCAGCCGAGCCGGGATGTTGTCGCTGCGCTACTCATGATTGGGGCACTTTGCCAGAGAGGCCTTCTGGTCGGAACTGCGGAGCCTGGGCTTTCGAGTCGGCGGCCATCCTCTGACTATAAAGTAAAGAGGACTAAAGCCGCACGATTTCCGCTAATTGCAGGATTCTTCCCGTCACGGAAAACAATCTAAACGGTCTGCGGAAATGAGTTATTCGAGAATCAAGAGATCGGAAGTTCAGAACACCGCGGATTCCGGCACAGAGTTGGATTATAAATCCAACTCAAAGATATTAGGGCAAATAGGTGCGGTTTGACAACTGTTTTAATCATTGTTGTTGGCGGGCGAGGATTTGTAGGGGCAGGGTTGGTCCCTGCCCGCGAGTTTTGTCAGTTGAGTGGGCAGGGACCAGCCCTGCCCACACAGTTATGTCTTTGCTGTTAGTGGCTCTTAGCCTTCGGGCTGGCCCTTGCAGTTGGGGCCAAACAGCGCGGGTTGCTTCTGGCTGATGACCGGGTAATTCGGAGCCTCCGCGATGTTTTTGTCGAGCCAGTCCTGATACTGTTCCGGGAGGCCCGTGTCGGCAAAGATCGCCTCGACTGGACACTCTGGCACGCAGGCGTCGCAGTCTATACAGGTATCCGCGTTGATGTAGAGTATGTCGGGTGCTTCATGAAAGGCTTCGACCGGACAGACCGCAGCGCAGTCAGTGTACTTGCAGTCCACGCAGGGTTCGGTAACGACGTAGGTCATCTTCTCGGCTCTCCTTCTCGTCAGCGATATGATTTCAAATCTGGCCTGCCAATAATTAACACGGCCTGCGTGCGCGCTGCAATGATTTAAAGCACTGAGAGCCAGACTGTCAGCCAGTCTGGCTCTCAGATAAAAAGCCGGTTCGGCGTTTGCGCTCTGGCTCCCGACAAGCCGCACGCGGGCCGAACCGGCAGGGCAATTACGATGAAGACCTTTCCCCCAAAAGAGCTTCATCGCAATTGGGGCGAGGTAATGGTACTCGCCAAACTTTCAAAAAGCGGTTCAAGGGCGGCCTTCAGCCCAAAGGCATGGGGTCGCCCTCGAACCTACGAGGCCGCGCCGTTACTTCCCGACTAAGCTACGACGCGACGACTCGATTCTCCACAAAACCACCATCAGGAGAGCGCCCCCCGCGCTCTTTTTCCTAAGGTCACGGCCCGCCTGCCGCAGGCCGTGACCTCCGCCTGCCCCCGATGTTCCCCGAACCCTTCGATCTGTTTCCCGAATTATCCACCCGTGCGATCCAACGTTTGAAAATATAGCCGGACAGAGTTGAGAAAAACTTGAGCCGCCGAAAAAATTTTCATTTTTTCGTTTTGCTTAGGAATTTCGCGTATTTTTTTTGAGATTTTTTTTCGGGCGGACGCCGCGGGGACAAAAAGTCCCAAGACCCGGGTCAAAGGCAGGCTCCTGACCTGGGTCTTGGGACTTGAGACCTGGGACTTTTGTCAGCTCCCGCTGTTCATCACGGCCAGCGCATGAGCCAGCTCGGCACGGGTCAACGCGCCCTGTGGGCTAAAGAGCGAGTTGTTCGGCGTCAGCAGGCCGTGCGCGATGGCGACCGAGACGTAGCCGCGCAGGCTGGACGGAATCGTGCCCGCGTCCATGACTGTCAGCGGCTGGGCGCTCGTCACCTCGGAGCTGAAGCCAGCCGCGCGCACCAGCACGACCGCAGCCGTCAGGCGATCCACGCGATCAAAGGGGCGGAAATTCCCTCCCGCCGTGACATCCGAAAAGAAAGCTCCGCTCGGCGCGTTCTGCACGCTCTCGACGAACATCCTCGTCACGTCGTCACGCGAGTCCGCATAAGCAGGCTGCGCGGCCAGATACTGCGGCGCGCGTCCCGCGAGCACCAGTGCGCCCGCGAGGTCTACGCGCGAGACAGCAAAGCCCGGGCGGAAATTTCTGCCGAA
>JAFBAJ010000208.1 GCA_019247865.1 Acidobacteriota bacterium | reverse complement strand
CATCTTTAATATCGTGCGGGAAGCGCGCGACGCTGCGGTCGCCTACGTGCAGAAGAGCCTGCGCGAAGGCAAGACCATCACCGGAGCCTCTGTCGATGATGTCTCGCGCGGCGTCATCACGCGCGCCGGTTACGGCAAAGAGTTCCTCCATCGCACGGGCCATTCCATCGGCGAAGAGGTGCACGGCAACGGCGCGAACATAGACGACCTGGAGACGCAGGACTCGCGCACCATCATCCCGCGCACCTGCTTCTCGATAGAGCCCGGCATCTACCTCGAAGGCAAGTTCGGCGTCCGCTCCGAGATAGATGTCTACATCGTCAGCGACCGCGAAGCAGTCGTCACGGGACAGCCGATACAGACCGAGATCATTGCGATACTCAAATAAGAGTGGTCAGTGGTCAGTGGTCAGTGGTCAGCATTAAGACAAATGCTTTTCTACTGACCACTGACCACTGACCACTGACCACTGCTTATGCTGAACTTTGCTATCCAGACCGCGCGGGACGCGGGACAGATTTTGTTGGAGCGCTTTGGGCGTGCGATTCAGATCACGAACAAGGGCGTGATAGACCTCGTGACGGAGGCGGACGTGGCGGCGGAGCGCCTGATCGTCGAGCGCATACGCTCCTATCATCCGCGCCACTCGATCCTGGCGGAAGAGTCCGGCGAGACTCGGACGGCGAGCGGCGACGGCGAGTGGCGCTGGATCGTAGACCCGCTCGACGGAACGACGAACTACGCGCACGGCTACCCCTGCTTCTGCGTCTCCGTCGCGCTCGAACGCGCTGGCGTGCTTCAAATCGGAGTCATCTACGATCCGACTCGCGACGAACTCTTCGCGGCGGAGCGCGGCGAGGGCGCGACCCTCAACGGCCGCCGGATACGCGTCACTGAGACACAGGAACTGAACCGCTCGCTGCTCTGCACAGGCTTTCCCTACGACGTGCGCGAGCGCGGAGACTTCGCGCGCCACTTCCACAACTTCATCATGCACGCACAGGGAGTCAGGCGCGACGGCTCCGCCGCACTCGACCTGGCCTACGTCGCCTGTGGCCGCTTCGACGGTTTCTGGGAGGAAGGATTGAACCCCTGGGACGTCGCCGCCGGAGTCCTCCTCATCGAAGAGGCCGGCGGGCGCGTCTCCCGCTATGACGGCGGCCCCTTCGACATCCACACCCCGCCCATCCTCTCCAGCAACGGCCTCATCCACGACGAGATGATGCGCGTGCTGGCGATGCGATAAAGCGTCAAACCATATCCGCGCCTTCCCTGAAGGTCGGGCTTCTGCCGTTTTTTGTAGTATATTTGCAGGCATGATTGCGCCGAACACGCTGTTGCAGAATCGCTATCTGGTCACGGAGCAGATCGGGCAGGGCGGGATGGGTGCGGTCTATGTGGCGACGGATCAGAGGTTCGGGAGCACGGTCGCGTTGAAGGAAACGTTCTTTACGGACGCGGCGCTGCGAAAGGCTTTTGAGCGCGAGGCGCGGCTGCTGAATCGCCTGCGTCATCCGGCTCTGCCGCGTGTGAGCGATCATTTCGTGGAGGACGAGGGGCAGTTCCTCGTGATGGAGTTCATCGCGGGCGATGACTTGTGGGACCTGCTCAAGACGCAGGGCGGCGCGTTCCCTTTGAAGGAGGTGCTGGGCTGGGCTGACCAACTGCTCGATGCGCTCGATTACCTGCACACGCAGGAGCCGCCTGTCATACATCGTGATATCAAGCCGCAGAATTTGAAGCTCACTTCGCGCGGACAAATTATTCTTCTGGACTTCGGATTGGCGAAGGGGACGCCCGCGCAGATGTCGCAGGTCAGCGCGACGGCTTCTGTGTTCGGCTACTCGCGCAACTATGCTCCGCTCGAACAGATGCAGGGGACCGGGACGGACACGCGAAGCGATCTTTACAGTCTCGCGGCGACGCTCTATCACCTGATGACCGGCATCACGCCGCCCGATGCGTTGACGCGCGCGGCGGCTGTGCTCAACGGACAGCCGGACCCTTTGCTCCCGGCCAATGAAGCGCACACGCAGGTGACTCCGGCGGTCGCGCAGGTTCTGATGCGAGCCATGTCGCAGAACTCCGGGCACAGGCCGCAGACGGCCGAAGCCATGCGCGAGGCTTTGCGCGAGGCAGCGCGGCAGACGTACGTCACAGGCAGCACGACCAATGTGCACAGCGCTCCTGTGACCGCCGCCATGTCCGAGCAGGACACGCAGTTGATGGAGGCCGCTCCCATCGCTCCGGCTGTGCAGGAGGCGACGGTGGCGGATGCTGTGCCGGCGACGAGTATCAGCGAGTCCGTCAAGGAAAGCGCGCTGGCTGAATCAGTGGTCACGTCTGTCAGCCCTGCTGCGAAACGCTCGCGGTCGGGCCGCACGCTCGGCATCGCTGCCGGCGCGTTGATGCTGGTGCTGGTGGGTGCGGTGATCTACGCGCTGACGCGGCGCGCGGCGCAAACTGAGCCGACGGAGATCACGCAGCCCGCAGGCAATCCGCAACCGGAGCAGGCGAACTCCAATAATCAGAACGCGCTGCCGCCGGAGCAGAAAGCAAACAAGCCTGTGGCTTCTGAAAAGAAGCGTGCCGCCGAACCCGCCAAAACAAAAGAGCCGCAAGCTCTGCCGTCGCCTCCCGCGCCTCCCACTACTGTGGAGGCTCCGCCCGCTCCTGACCCGAATCCAAATCGCCGTCGTGACAATCCTTACTACGACCCGGCACAGGTAGAGGAAGCGAAAAGAGAGGCGGCTTTGGCGAGGCAACGCGCGCGCGAAGAGCGTCGCTTGGCGATGGAAGAGAAACGCCGCATACAGGAGCAGCGCCGCAGGGAACGCATGCGCCAGCCTTAAAGCCAACGGTTTCACGCAAAGACGCAAAAACAGAAAGCAGAAGCACACGAAGAAAGAATGCCTTAAATTTCTTTGTGTGCTTCGGTCTTATCTTTGCGCCTTTGCGTGAAATGTTTTTAAAGCGCGGAGCCGATGATTTCCGTCAGGCGGTCGCTGGCGCGGCGTGCGTGTGCGCGCGTCTCTGTGCCCTCTTCGTAGGGTTCGACGTGGAAGAGCGGGTGGTAGATGATCTCGACGCGCGCAAAGCGCGGGAAGCGATAGGTGTTCGGCCACACGCGATGTGCGCCGCGAATCGTGACGGGCAGGATGGGCACGCCTGCTTCGAGCGCCATCCGCACGGCTCCGGGCTTGAAGCGCACCATCGAGCCGTCCGGCAAACCTCGCCCGCCTTCCGGAAAGATGACCACGCCGCCGCCGCTCCTCAGCCATTGCAGCGAGCGACGGATCGCGGCCGGATCGCTTCCCTCTATCTCCAGCGGCCACGCGCCGAACATCCCCGTCAGCTTGCCCAGCACAGGCCAGTCGAAAATCTTGTTCCAGGCGAGGAAACGAATCGGGCGGCTGATGGGAAAGCCGATCCAGAAAGGGTCTATGTAGGTCTGATGATTGGCGGCGATGATGAAGCCGCCGCTGGCGGGCACGTGCTCCAGGCCGCTGTAGCGGATGCGCCAGAGGACGCGCGAGAGCGAGCGTCCGACGTGCCGGATCGCATCTATCGCCCACTTCGGCAGCACGAACGACTCGGACCCGGAGCCGTTCGCAGAGCGCCCGCGACGCGCAGGATGTAGGCTCGTTTGATTCACAAAAGTCAGTGGTCAGTGGTCAGCGGTCAGTAGTCAGCGCGAAAGCTCTTCACTGACCACCGACCACCGACCACTGACTGCTTATTCTTCGTCCTTCGTCTGGCGATAATGCTCGCTCATCCGCGTGATGACTTCGCCCGCGTCGTCTGGCGCTGGCTCCCGCGTCTCGCGCACGGCGTACAAGTCCGTGATCGCCAGTTCCTCCCACCACTCCGGCGCGTCGCGCTCCGTCAGCGAGTCCGCGTTCCACTCCTTGCAACGCTCGCATTCGAAGCCGCAGTAAGCATGCGCCTCATCTTTGGTCAGGCCGATGCGATTGCGCGCGCCGCATTCCGGCTGGCTGCAACGCCGCTCGATCTCGATCAGCAGCACTTCGCGCGGAATGACGATCTTCGATCTGCCCATCGCTTTAATCAATCCCTTCGAGCGGCCAAGACTTGTCGACGAACTCCAGGTGGAGTCGCGTGATGCCGTCCGGCCCTGCGCGGCGCGCGCGCACGGCCGCGATGATCGAGATGCCGTATTGCGCGCTGGTGATGCGTACGAAACGGCCGCGCGCGACATCGAGCGTGGTAAAGACGGCCGCGCCTCTGCGGCTCAGGTTCTCGGTCACGGTCGTTTCGCTCGCCGCCACTTCGCCCTTGTCGTCAAAGGTCTCGACGACGACTTCGGTGGGAATGTGATGGCGCGTTTCGGGTCTCGCCTCTTCCGGCGGCAGGCGCGGCAGGTCTGCGTCCTGCTTATCAATCAGGGCATACATGCCGCTCTCGGTCGGCGTCGGCGCGACATCGTAACGCCGCGTCGGGTCTGTCTCAAAGCTCGCGGGCGGACGCTTGCCGACGAAAGCCACGCCGACCTCGTAACGCTGCACGCCGCCCTCTGTGTTCGCCAGCGGCCGGACGTAACGCACCAGAGCCCAGACGCGATACTGCTGTTCGATGTGATCGAAGCAGCGCAACTGTCTCGGCATCGGCAGTGTGAGATGGAGCAGACGCCCCGATTCGGTCGGGCGCGTGATGGTGAAGCCCGCGCCGAACGGCGTCACATCAATGAGGCGCGTCATCTCGACCCACTCATAATCCGTGCTCTCGCGCCCCTGCACGCGCACGGGCAGGCTGATCTCCAGACGCTCGCGTTTGCGCCGCGATTTTCCGTCGAATGACATAGGTTTCAGCAGTGAGAAAAGCACGTCCCGCACCCGTCGCGGGAACGCCAGATATTGGGCTCCAAGAGCCCCCGCACGAAGGCCCACAAAATCTCGCAGAAGCCGTTGATTTTACGGGACTTTTACCCTTTTCGCGTTTGCCAAAAAGGGCTTTTCCGGCTACAATATATCGTACTTTGCATCCGACGCTTTTCCGGCGTCAGAAGAGTATCCAAAAGCCAAGCATCAGCATCACTTTTCGTCCGGCGTAGGGCGGACGATACGCGTCGGGCCGCGAGCCTTTGATGGTCTGGAAAAGAGCCTTGAATTTCTCCGGCCGCGCGTGTGACGGTGTGGATTGTACTTGAAAGGTCTAGTTCATGGAAACTGTAACAGAGAGAAATTACATTAACATCGAAGACGAGATGCGCCGCTCGTATCTTGATTATGCGATGTCGGTCATCATCGGCCGTGCGCTGCCGGACGTGCGTGACGGTTTCAAGCCGGTCCATCGCCGCGTCCTCTGGGCGATGCACGAGCTGGGCAATCAATATAACAAGTCTTACAAGAAGAGCGCGCGCGTGGTCGGCGACGTGATCGGTAAATACCACCCGCACGGCGACTCTGCGGTCTACGACACGATTGTCCGCCTGGCGCAGGATTTTTCGATGCGCTATCCGCTGGTGGACGGGCAGGGCAACTTTGGGAGCGTCGACGGAGACGCGGCGGCTGCGATGCGTTACACGGAAGTCCGCATGGCGCGCCTCGCCACGGAGATCCTCGCCGATATCGAAAAAGAGACGGTCAACTTTCAGCCCAACTACGACGAGTCGCTGAGCGAGCCGGCGGTCTTGCCGACGCGCGTTCCGAATCTTTTGATCAACGGCTCGGACGGCATCGCGGTCGGCATGGCGACCAAGATTCCGCCGCACAACCTGACCGAAGTCGTGGACGCGACCATCGCGCTCATCAGAAAGCCGGGCATCAGGATCGAAGATTTGATGAAGATCGTGACCGCGCCGGATTTTCCGACGGGCGGCTTTATCTACGGGCGCGAAGAGGTCAAGAAGGCTTATCTCGAAGGACGCGGCGTGTTGCAGCTGCGCGCGCGCGCGGGCATTGATCGCATCGGTCGCGGCCAGACAGAGCGCGACGCGATCATCATCACGGAGATTCCCTTTCAGGTTAACAAGGCTCGTCTCATCGAGCGCATCGCGGAGCTGGTCAACGAGAAGAAGCTGGAAGGCATCGCCGACCTGCGCGACGAGTCCGACCGGAACGGCATGCGAATCGTCGTCGAGCTCAAGCGCGACGCGGTCCCGCAGGTCGTCCTCAACAAGCTCTACAAGATGACGCCGATGCAGTCCTCTTTCGGCATCATCAACCTCGCCATCGTCAACGGGCAGCCGCGCGTCCTGAATCTCAAAGAGATGCTCGAAGCCTTCGTTGACTTCCGGCGCGAGGTCGTGCGCCGCCGGACGGAATACGATCTTCGCAAGGCGAAGGCGCGCGCGCATATTCTCGAAGGCTTGAACAAAGCGATCGACGCGCTCGATTACATCGTGCCGCTGATTCGCAACGCGCGCTCGGTGGACGAAGCGCGCCAGTGGCTGACCGGCGAGATGAAGACCATGAACGAGGTCAAGTCGTTCAAGGGCGCGCCCTCCGACCAGCCGCTCGCAGGCTTTATCACGAAGCTCCAGAAGGCCATCAAGCGGCTGGAGTTCTCGGAACTACAGGCGCAGGCGATCCTGGACCTACAGCTCCGCCGCCTCTCCGCGCTGGAGCGGCAGAAAATTCTGGACGAGTACGAGGGCATCATCAAGCTCATCGCCGAGCTGGAAGAGATTCTGGCGAACGAGAACGCGCTCCGCAACGTCATCGTCAAAGAGCTGGAAGAGGTCAGGAAGGATTTCGGCGACAAGCGCAAGACAGAGATCATAGATCAGGGCGTCGAGTTCAAGATCGAAGACCTCATCGCGGATGAAGAGGTCGCCATCACCGTCACCAACAGCGGCTACATCAAGCGCACGCCCGTCACAGCCTATTCGCGGCAGGGGCGCGGCGGCAAGGGACGCTTCGGCGCTTCGACCGGGAAGAACAACGATTACGTCGAGCATCTCTTTATCGCTTCGACGCACGCGTACATCATGGTCTTCACGGACGACGGGCAGGTCTACAAGCTCAAGGTGCACGAGATTCCGGACGCGCCGACGGCCGCGCGCGGCAAGGCCATCGTCAACCTCATCAACATTCCTTCGACGCGCAAGACGGCGGGCGTCGTGCCCGTGCGCGAGTTCTCCGAAGGGCGTTATGTCGTGATGGTCACGCGCAAGGGCACGATCAAGAAGACTTCGCTGGCGGAGTTTCAGAACATACGCTCGAACGGCATCAACGCCATCAACATAGATGACGGCGACGAGTTGCTCGACGTGGTGCTGACCGACGGCACGAAGCGCATCTTCATCGCCACGCACAACGGCCTCGCAATCCGCTTTAACGAAGAGGATGTGCGCCCGATGGGACGCGCGACCAGAGGCGTGCGCGGCATCAACCTCAGGCAGGATGATTTCGTCGTCTCGCTCTGCGCTGTGTCGGCGGACGATAGCGAGCGCATGCTCTCCGTCTCCGAACAGGGCTTCGGCAAGCAGTCGAAGATCACCGACTATCGCTTTCAATCGCGCGGCGGGCGCGGCGTCATCAACATGAAGACGACCACGAAGACGGGCAAGGTGGTCGCGGTCTTCCCGGTGGATGACGAGTCGGAGATCATGATCATCACGCAGCAGGGCAAGCTGATCCGGCTCGAAGCGGGCGACATACGCAAGACCGGACGCAACGCGCAGGGCGTGAGGCTCATCAAGACCGACAACGAAGACAAGGTGACCAGCGCGTCGCTGATCGATCCTTCGAGCGCGGAGGCGGGGATCGAAGAGGTTGTCGGGAGCTAGAGGTCAGCTCAAGTCAAGCAGAGGTGGCGAAGCGGGACGGAAAGGTCTCGTTTCGCCACTTTCGTTTTAAACCTCGCGCGGGCTGTTCACAAATGTGGACACCCGCGCGCCTGTGTGTCTCCGGCGCGGCACAGCCGTCTCGAAAAGGCCGAGAGAAACGAGTCCCTTTCACGTGCCCCCATCATCGTCCCGGCTGGCATATGCTTTGCTTCGTG
The DNA here is from genome assembly GCA_019247865.1 of Acidobacteriota bacterium. Taxonomy (GTDB): domain Bacteria; phylum Acidobacteriota; class Blastocatellia; order Pyrinomonadales; family Pyrinomonadaceae; genus JACMLC01. Next base: position 2,953 of record JAFBAJ010000208.1, on the reverse strand, counting down.
TGAAGTGTTTGAAACCAACTTCCTACCGGGTTGGGCTAGATGTCTTCGTCGGAATCCTCAGGCTCCTTGAAGTTCTTCGTAGTCCAGCCTCTAAGAAGCTAACCCTTTATAGGCCGCACGCGGCCTACTTCTCCCTGGAGGGAAAGCGTCATGAGCGAATCTTTACCAATCTCAGAACCAGCGCCGAAAGTTTCGGCGGATAAGCCGAGAACTCACAGGCCCGCCTCACGAACCTCAAAGGGCTCAGCACGAAGCCCTAAGATGGTGATGGCGACCGCCTTGATGACGACCATTACGACCATCGCCGTCTCCTTCATCGGCATCGTCCCCACCCTGCGCCGTGGAGATGCAGAGGAGATCACGGCCCTGAAGCAACAATTGAATAACATGGAGAAGGCGCACGCTTCGGCCAACAGCCCGACCGCGCCGGAGAAGAGCACGGATAAGAAAATAGCCATCAGTGGAAAAGTTTCCCGGAAAGACGGAAAGAGCCAGCCGCTGGATGTCTATTTTCTCCCGGACGACAACAGCCAGCTAACCATCCAGACGGATGATTCAGGAAAATTTTATAAAGAGATACCTTCCGGAACATATTCGATCATCGTCCGCGAAGGAGGCAACGGCACGAGCGGCAAACTCAGGCTCGACGAAGACGAGGTCGGGAGAGACGTTAAACTGGATAAATTTAACGGGGCGACGGTCAATTACCGCATCAATTATCGATAGCTCAGAAGGAGGCAGCCATGAAAAGCAGATCCATTTTTCAGTCAGCCCTGATGATGGCTTTATTAGCCCTGGTCTTCTCCCTTGCCGTGCGCGCGCAATCGAACGGCGACTTCCTCAAGGGCGTCGTGAGGACTTCGTCCGGCGGCGGCGTCTATGCTTCCGTGTGGGTCATCGTTCGACAGGGCGGCTATGAAAAAGGCAGGTCGCTCACAGGAGATGACGGCAAGTATTACATCAGCAACCTGTACGACGGGGTGTATGACATCACTGTCTATCAGGGCACGCGCGAGCTGCACAAAGAGCGCGTTGAGCTGCGCAGCGATACCCGAAGACACGACATCTCGATCAGGTGAAGACAGTTTCACGCAAAGGCGCAAAGACGCAAAGAAAGACTTCATGCTTCTCTTTGCGTCTTTGCGCCTTTGCGTGAAACTGTTTTTATTGCTTATAAGCCATTACCGCTTCCATCGCCGGGTCGCGGCCCGCGCGGAAGAGCTCGAACGTTGGCGGCGCGTAGAGCTGCGGGGCGATCCACGTGCGGTAATCCATCGGCCAAGAGCTTTCCCAGTAGAGGTCTGAGACGTTGACGAGCAGCTTGCTGTAAGGCAGCGTGAAGACCGTCTCCTCGCCGACGAAGTTGGGGCTGGAGCCGGTCGGCTCTCCGGCGAAGATGGCGTTGGTGTAACGCTCGAAGAAGGTCGCGCTGTTCTGCGCGGCAGAGAAAGTGCGACGGCCGATGATGACGAAGAGGTGGCCGCGCCGGTTGACCTTCTGATTGCCGATCAGCGCCTTGAGGAGCGGCTGCGTGAGAAAGGTGTTGCCGCCGTTGTTCCAGCGCATGTCGATCACCAGCCGCTCGACCTCGTGCTCGTCTATGAACCTGAAGAGGCGCTCGGTGAACTTCGCCAGCGATTCCTGCTCGTCGTTGGTGACACTGTTGAATTGAAAGTAGACCGTCTTGCTCTCCGGCAGATATTCGTACCAGTACTTCGTCCCCATGTTCTTGAGATAGAGCGGGACGGGCGCGTCCGTGCTCTGAAAAAGTTGCACCCATTCCTTTGGGCCTGGCAGCGTGTTCCAGATGTTCCACGTCTTCGCGTCCGGTTCGAGCGTCACGGCGCGCGTCTTCCCCGCCGCATCTTTCACCGTCAGAGAAATTTTGTTCGCGTCCGGAATCAATCCCAGCCCGTTGAGGAGCGGCAGGATGCGCATCCGGTACGGCCCGGTCTGGCTCGGCCAGATCTCGTTGTCCCTTGAGGTCAGAGGGTCGAGCGCGCGCATCACTTCATCCACCGTCCGGTCGCCGAAGCGCAGAACCTGTGCGCCGAGCAGCTCTCTGTATTTCGGGGCGGCGGCGATGATGTAGAGACCTTCCTTGAAGAAGTAGAACTGCACCGGAACCGTCTGCTGAAAATCGGTGCGCACAGCAGAGCCGAGCAGCCCCGTGTGCCCGTCGCCGAGCTTCGCCATCAGCTTCGAGACTTCGATGGCGGCCTGCATGTCCGTGAGGCGCGGAATCTCTTCGCTCAGCTTTCTGACCGCCGCGTCGAACTCCGCCAGCGGCAGCTTGCGCGGCACCAGGTAACCCTTGCGCCGGACTTCGCGCGCCAGCAGCGCGAGGTCTGCGCGCCAGCCCTCGTCGCGCGTCAGCTTGCCCGGCTCGATGAGCCCGACGATCTTCTGAAAGCGCGCGTCATTATGCAGCGATTGCAGGTCTGTGTCGGTCTGCGCGTTCTCCAGAAAACGAAAACCCATCTCGAAAGCCTTCTCCAACCAGCGCAGGGCGGGCTCTTTTTCGCCCAGCAGCGCGTAACAACAGGCTATGTTATAGGCCGCGTTGGAAGGAAAACCGGCGCGCAGCTCCATCGACTTCTCGTAAGCCGTGATGGCCTTGCGATACTCCTTCGCGTTGTAATAAGCGGTCGCGAGCCGATCCCAGAAACGCCCTTCGACGGGATTGGCCTCGACCACTTTCTCCCAGGAGGCTGCGGCCTCGACCCACTGCCCGGCCGCCGTCTGCGCCTCGGCGCGGCTCCACAACTCATCGAAAGCGGGCGGCGAAGTCTGTGCCGCGACCGGCCGAGCGCAGCAGAGAAAGAGAGTTAAAAAGAAGAGATGACGCAGCGAGACGATGCGCAGCATGTTGAGACGCTCCTGATTTGATATTGGTCTGAGAAGCTTCCTGAAAACCGCAGAGCGTTGGTCTGAGAAGCTTCCTGAAAGCCGC
>JAFBAJ010000019.1 GCA_019247865.1 Acidobacteriota bacterium | reverse complement strand
GCCGAGGCTCAGGGCGCAGGGGCACGAGGTGCTCCGCGCGGTGCGCAGGCAGACCGAGCGGGCTGATGAAGTCTACTGGAACCCGGAAGAGGGAAGCGTGGACGCGTCGCGCCTCGCGGGGCTCGACGCCGCTGTACATCTGGCGGGCGAGAACGTGGCCGAGAGATGGACTGAGGAGAAGAAGCGCCGCATCCGCGAGAGCCGCGTCAGGGGCACACGGCTGTTGAGCGAAACGCTCGCCCGGCTTGAGCCGAAACCGCGCGTCCTGGTCGCGGCTTCGGCCATCGGGATTTACGGCAATCGCGGCGCGTTGGTGCTGACCGAAGAGAGTTCCTACGGCGATGATTTTCTGGCTGACGTGTGTCGTGAGTGGGAGGCCGCGACCGCGCCTGCGGCCGAGAGCGGCATCCGCGTGGTCAACCTGCGTATCGGCATCGTCCTCAGCACTCGCGGCGGTGCGCTGGCGAAGATGCTCACGCCCTTCCAGTTCGGCGTCGCGGGCAAAGTCGGAAACGGCAAACAGTACATGAGCTGGATCGCGCTCGATGATGTCGTTGGCATCATCATCTACGCGCTGGAAAACGAATCCCTGCGCGGCCCCGTCAACACGGTCGCGCCCAACCCGGCCACCAATCTCGAATTCACGAAAACTTTAGGGCGCGTCATCAAGCGCCCGACCATCTTCCCCATCCCGGCCTTCGCCTTAAAGCTGGCCTTCGGCGCAGAGATGGCCGAAGGCACGCTCCTCTCAAGCGCACGCATCCAACCGGAGAGATTGCAGGCGGCCGGATATGAGTTTCAATACCCGACGCTCGAAGGCGCATTGCGCCATGTGTTGAAGGAATAAGAGCCGCGTCACCTCTCGCTCATCACCTTAGGCGGACAGGCTTGCCGGACGCGGCGCACCCTGAATCATGACCGGCTGTTGCGGGGCGCAGCAGATCTTCACTAATCGCTCGCGGTCGCGCCGCATTTCCCGATCTTCCGCCAACCATTTACGCACTTCACTAAAGACATGCGCCGCACGCTCATCCTGCGGCTCTGTGACGCGATAGTGCATCCATTTACCCTCACGGCGGGCACTGACCAGTCCTGCACGCCGCAGGTATGCCAGATGGCGTGAAATCTTAGGCTGATTCGTGCCGAACACTTCGACGAAAAAGCAGACGCACAGCTCGTCCTCGCCCATCAGGTTGAGGAGCCGGAGGCGCGTCCGATCCGCGAGAGCCTGAAAGAATACTTCCATCTTCACCTGCTTGTTTGCAGCCATTTTTATCATCCCTCAAAATATTTTTCAAATATGGCTTGACGTATATGTGTGGCGGGTGTATGCTCCGCTCACATTCGCCAAAGCGAATATATGATAGATGAAGGAGACAGGGAAATGCAACAGCAAGAAACAGAGTCGGTCCGGGCGCTCAAGGCGCATCTGGCAATCAACGTCCGTGACGTGGAGCAGAGCATCGCGTTCTACAAAAAGCTGTTCAGCATCGAGCCGAGTAAGGTGCGGACGGGCTATGCTAAGTTCGATGTCGAAAACCCGCCGCTCAACTTCACGCTCAATCAGGTGCCGTTCGAGGAGCGCGGCGCGCTCTCGCACCTGGGCATTCAGGTTGGCTCGACGGATGATGTGCTGGCCGTGCGCGAGAGATGGCAGGAATCAGGACTCGTCGCGCGTGATGAGATGCAGACGAGCTGCTGCTATGCCTTGCAGGATAAGGCGTGGGTGCGCGACCCGGACGGCAACGAGTGGGAAGTGTTCGTTGTGCTCCAGGATAATCTCGCGGAAACCGCGCCCTGCGAGTGCGGCGAGAAGGTGACAGAGACGGTGCAAGCTGAGGCGGCTTCGGCCTGCTGCGGCACGGAGACGGCAGAAACTACAGCCTCTGCGTGCTGCTCTACGCCCGCAACTCCGGTTTCATTGTCTCGCTCAGGGGGCAGGAGATGAGCTGCGAGAATATCCGAATATCCAACGCTTCGCCCCCGGACCTGAGCGCAATCCTCGAACTGCTGTCGGCGGTTGATCTGCCGCATGAAGGGGTCGCGGAGCATCTGGCAGGCTTTATCATCGCGCGAGATGATGAGGGACGGCTTCTCGGAACTATCGGGCTTGAGCGGCACGGCAGCACAGGGCTGTTAAGGTCTGCTGCCGTTGCGCCTGCGCTTCAGCATTCGGGCGTCGGCTCCTTTCTGACGACCGCACTGCTTGAACGCGCGGCCGCTGATGGAGTCGAGAAGGTGGTGCTGCTGACCTCGACGGCGCGTGACTTCTTCGCGCGCCGTTTCGGCTTCTCCGAAGCCT
>JAFBAJ010000009.1 GCA_019247865.1 Acidobacteriota bacterium | reverse complement strand
CCGAGGCCGCGCGGGTACTGCTCCGTCACGAGGAGCGGAACCTGCAACAGCTGCGCGGCGTGCGCCAGGAGCGCGATCCGCGCCGCCGTCTCCGCAAAGTCCGAGATCTTCGCCCGAAAGGCCTCCTGCATATCTATGATGACCAGCGCCGTCTGCGCCAGGTTGAGCGTGTTCCGATGTCGCATGGAAATCTCTCCGCACACACATTTAAGCACGTCGCCATGTGCGGCGTAAAATTCGCCCCACATAAAAAAAACAGAAGCAGAACGCACGAGGCTCCTGCTTCTGTATTGACCATACTGTTTTAGACTTAAAATTTATACCATGCAAATTGCTTTGCCGTGCGCCGACGATGACAGTTCGCACATCGCACCACACATTTCGTGATTTCCAGTTCAATCTTTGACCAGGACCGACGGTTCTTTAGCATGTCTGCAATACTGTCGGTTTTGTTGTCGCTATCTATATGGTCGAAATCTAAAACAACCGGATCACTTTCACCACAATCCACGCATGCATGAGACGAGAGATACGTTAGCAGTCGATTTTGAGTCTCTTGCCTTATCGTTAAGTTTCTAGCTTTCGCTTTTTTCAAATAATAATCTTTATTACGTTCATAGTGGTCTCGCACATTTGCTCTACTACACTGCTTGCAATAAGTGTGAAAGACTCCCTTTACCCGATTCTTATAATTGAACTGAGACAGTTCTTTAAGTTTCAGGCATTTCAAGCAAGTCTTCATACTGATAGCAGTGCTGTTCACTTACAGTAATAATGCACCCGGCAGGGCTCGAACCTGCGACCTGCGGTTTCGAAGACCGACGCTCTATCCAACTGAGCTACGGGTGCAAATATGTTTGAAAGAACCTAATGCTATCTTCCAGCGCCTGTCAAGGAGGTCACTGTTTGGCCCTCTCTCCGGGCACGGGTTGGTTCATGCCTGGCGTGGTGGCGCGTTCGGGGGCGGCTCCGCCCTGGAATTGTTTGCGGACATAGGCCACGAGGTTGTTGATCTCTTCGGGTTTGAGCTTCTCCTTGAAGGCTGGCATCCCGTCGCCGCCGTTGGCGATCTGTTTAGCCAGCTCTGCGTCCGTGTGGCTCAGCGCATGCCCCTTCGTCAGCGAGGGGACTTTCAATCGCTTGTCCTCGATCTTGACCATGCCGCCTTCGCCGTCCTCTTTATGGCAGATGGCGCAGCTATCCGCGTAGTATTCGCGCGCGGCCGCCAGTTGGTCGGGCGTCGGGCGCGGCGCGGCGGTTGACGGAGAGGCCGCGGGCGACGGCTGCGTCCCGGTGTTGGCGGTGTTCGTGTTGGCGTTGGTGCAGGCCAGAGCCAGGAGCGCGAGACAGGTTGCGACGACGACCAGCTTTGCAAGTTTCATGCGTGTGCTTCTCCGTACAAGATCAGGATTCGGAATTTTTTGAAGAGCGGCGAAAGTATAAATCATGACAATTAAAATTTGTAGCCACAGAGGCACAGAGACACAGAGTAAAGAAATATAATTTAATTTCTCTGTGGCTCTGTGGCTCTGTGGCTAATTCATTTCTTCTTGAGGATCACGACCCATTCGGCGATCTCGCGCTTCTCTTGATCTGTCAGCTTGGTGGCGAATGATTTCATGGGCGGCTCAAGGCCGTAGGCTACGGGGTCGTTGAGGAGGCCGATGATGTCTTCGACCGTGCGGCGCGGCTTGGAGCCCACGCCGAGCAGTTTGGGGAAGGGCTTCGCGCCCTGCCCGTGCGAGCCGTGACAGTTGGCGCACTGCTTGATGTAGGCCGCGGGCGGCGAGTCGGGCGATGGCACGCTGGCCGCTGGCGAAGGCGTCGCGTTCGCTTGCGGAGTGCTGGGCGCGGGCGCGGCCGGGCGTTGCGGCTCGAAGGGCTCTGCGCGAAAGGCTGCTTCTTCGGCGCTCTGACGTTCGAGCTGCGCGCGCACGTTCGGGTCGCGCGCGTCCCCTATGTAAGCCACCGCCGTCATCGTCACGATCAGGAGCAGCGCGAGCGAGAACAGGACGGCGCTCGCCTTGCGCGGCTTGTAGCTCGAAGTCCTGCGCCACTGCCTCGCATCGAGGAAGGGCAGGAGCGCGAGGCCGACGAGGATCAGGCCGGGCACGACTGCTGCGAACAGCGAAGCGACCGGGCCGGGCAGATATTTCAACGTCTGAAAGAGCCAGAGAAACTGCGCGCCGGGTCGCGGGAGATAGCCCATCTCAGCATCGCTCGCAGCCGGCCCCAGGGGCGCGTGATACTTCAAAGCGTAGAGCGCGAGCGCGAGAAAGACTGCTCCCGCAACGATGGCCTGACGCGCGAACTGCTCCTGCTGCCAGCCCTCCCAACTTGACGCTCGTCCTTCTTCTTTCGTGCGCGGCTCGCGGAAGATAAAGAGGCGCGCGGCGATGACGAGCACGATCAGCGCCGGGTTGGCGAACGCATGCACGGCGAAGAATCTCGACACGGTCATCGTCGAGATCTCCGTTCCGCCGAGCAGCCAGTGATGCAGCGCGTCTCCGACGAGCGGCAAGCCGCCCGCGATGCCTTCGGCGACGCGCGTGCTGAAGAAGGCTCGCGCATCCCAGGGCAGAGAGTAGCCAGTCGCGCCGCCCGCCATCACCAGCGCGAGCAGGAGGACGGAAGCCAGCCAGCCCACAGGCCGCCGCCGGTAGCTCGCGCGCCAGAACCCTTGCGCGAGATGCAGGACCAGAAAGAGCGTCAGCCACTGCGAGCCGTAATGATGCAGCGCGCGCATCCATGCTCCGGCGGGCACGACCTTCTCCATGTAGGCGACGGTCGCGTGCGCGCTCTCCGCCGACGGCACGTAATAGAAGGCCAGGAGCACGCCCGTGATGACCTGCACCGCGACGAGCATGCAGACCGCCCCGGCCGTCGTCCGCGCCCAAGCGCCAAAGCCTGCGGCCGGTTCGTCGAAGAGCGCGCGGGCCAGCCCCGGCAGCCTCGTCCAACGCTCCAGCCAGCCGTCCGGGCGCGCCGTTTTGGTTTGCTTGTCGTCAGCCGTCATGCGCGCGGGATACGCTCCTTAATGTTGTTGACGAAGGTCTGATACTGGACTTGCAGGATGCCGTCCTTTTCGCGCGAGGGGAGCGGGTCGAGTCCGCGCCGGGCCGGGCCGCTGACGCGCTCGCCGTCGGGAGCGAACGCGCTGTCGTGACACGGGCAGAAGAAGTTGTTCGTCTCGTCGCGCCAGACCACGTTGCAGCCCTCGTGCGGGCACATGCTGGAGAGCGCCTGATGTTTTTGCGCGGGCAGGATAAAGACCTGCTGCTCTTCGAGCGTGACGGACCAGCCCGCGCTCCGCTCCGCGAGGACGGTGCGCAGGAGCGGCTTCTCGCCTTTCAGCTCGGAGACGGGCGCGACGTCGAGCCACACGGCCTCGCGCTGCGCCGCCGCCACCGGCCGCAGGAAACGAAAGGCCGCCGCCGCCAACACTCCCGCCATCCCCGCGAAGATGCCGAGCGGCAGCACTCGCAAAAACTTCCGCCGGCTCTTATCTGTCTTCATTTCTTCACTCATCAGTCGTCGCTTTCCGGAGTTGCATTCCGCACGGTATCGCCGCAGAATAGCCGTACATGGCCGGGGAAGTCCACTCGATTTTTTAATCGGGAGTGCGACCCGCTGGCTTGGCAATCCTGGCGCTGCGAGAGGTTTTTAAAGTCACATGAGTAGTAAGACACCGAACACAGACCGCACGTCTTTGCGTCTGGCTCCGAACGCCGACGAGCAACAGCAGCAAAGACAGCACCTGCCGATGCCCAGACAGTTCGTGAACTTCACCTTCTACCGCGCCCGCCCGGAATGGCGGCTCCTCAGCGAGGAAGAGAAGGAGCGCGGCAAGCGCGAGTTTGTCACCGTCTTTGAAGAATTCCAGCGCGAACTGTTGATGCACAGCTATTCGCTGGTCGGCCTGCGCACCAACGCCGAGATGATGATCTGGCGCATCGGCTACCAGCTCGACCCGATGCAGGAGATGACCGCGCGGCTCAACAGCACCGGCCTCGGTCGCTATCTGGAAGCGACGCAGAGTTTTCTCTCGATGACCAAACGCTCGATGTACATCGACAAGGACAACCCGGAACACGTCGAAGATCGCCTCCACATCGTGCCCGGCAAATCCAAGTACCTGTTCGTCTATCCCTTCGTCAAGACGCGCGAATGGTACGCGCGTAACGGCGAGCAGCGGCAGGAGATGATGGACGAACATATCCGCATCGGCTCGAAATATCGCTCGGTCAAGCTGCACACGACCTACTCCTTCGGCCTCGACGATCAGGAGTTCGTCGTCGCCTTCGAGACGGACGAGCCGTCGGACTTTCTGGATCTCGTGCAGGAGCTGCGCGAAACCAAAGCGAGCATGTTCACCCTGCGCGATACGCCGATGTATACCTGCCGCCAGCGCTCCGTGCAGGAATGCCTGGACGCGC
>JAFBAJ010000645.1 GCA_019247865.1 Acidobacteriota bacterium | reverse complement strand
GCCCGCGGACTTTCGCGCCGAGCCGGAATCCGGCGTCCGCGTCGCATTCGAGGAAGACCGGATAGACTTCTTCGATGCCGAAAGTGGAATTGCTTTAAGATAAATTAGCCACAGAGGCACAGAGACACAGAGAATAAAAGGGCATTGATTTCCTCTGTGTCTCTGTGCCTCTGTGGCTAATTCTTACTTGTTCGGCTGCGGCGTGATGCGCAAGTAGGGCTTGAGGGCTTTCCAACCGGCCGGGAACTTCTCTTTCGCCTCTTCGTCGGAGAGCGCCGGAACGATGATGCAGTCGTCTCCGTCCTTCCAGTTGACGGGCGTGGCGACGCTGTATTTGGCCGTCAGTTGCAGCGAGTCGATGACGCGCAGTATCTCGTCAAAGTTGCGCCCGGTGCTGGCCGGGTAGGTAATCATCAGCTTCACTTTTTTGTCCGGGCCGATGACGTAGACCGAGCGCACTGTGAAAGTATCGCTCGCGTTCGGATGAATCATGTCGTAGAGGTCTGAGACCTTGCGCTCGGAGTCCGCGATGACCGGGAAATTGAGCGCCTGTCCCTGCGTCTCCTCGATGTCGCTCGCCCACTTCTGGTGCGAATCGGCAGGGTCTACGCTGAGGCCGATGATCTTCACATTGCGTTTCTCGAATTCGGGTTTCAGGCGCGCGGCTTCGCCCAGTTCGGTCGTGCAGACCGGCGTGAAGTCCTTAGGGTGTGAGAAGAGCACGCCCCAGCTCTCGCCGAGCCAGTCGTGAAAGCTGACCTCTCCCTCCGTCGTCTCCGCCGTAAAATCAGGTGCGGTGTCGCCTAATCTGAGTGTCATGTCAGGTGTCCTTTCGTTCTGGATTAGTCTCAGTTCCCAGGTCTCAGGTCAAGAGACAAGTTATCGACCTGGGACCTGGGACTTGAGACCTGGGACTTGAATGGAATAGAGCATCAGTCCCGTGAGCGTGAGCGTGACCAGAGCCGAGAGCAGGCAGAACTCGCAGTAGTGATGTAGGACGAACGCCTGCACGTAGAGAAGTCTGAGCGTCATCAGGAGCATTACTCCGACGACGAGGAGGAGCGGGACGCGCATCCCGCGATAACCGAAGGCCGCGAGCGTGGCGAGACTGAAGACCGCGAAATAGGCTGCCGCGCCAAGCGGCGCGAGCGGGAGGCCCATGAAGCTCGAATAGGCGCTGCTGAGGACGACATCGCAGCCGCTCAGCAGCGTGCATTGCACCGTCTCGCCCGTCAGATGCTTGACCGTCAGATAGATCGAATCCGCCAGCCCGACGAGCGAGACGAGCGCGGCGATGAGATGAAGCCGAGAGAGCGCAGCGCGCTGCGTTGCGACGCTGCCCTCTGCGCCCGCTCCCTGCGAAAGATGTTTCGTCTCCGCTTCGCTCATAGCCCTTTCTCTTTGAGCGCGGCCTCAATCGCTTTGTGGATGCCGTCCTGCGTCATCTCTTCGGCCTTGAGCTGCCGGTTATTGATGAAGACGGTTGGAGTCCCGAGGACGCCGAGGGATTTGCCGCGCCGGAGGTCGAGCGCGACGCGCGTGCTCGCCATCTCGCCGACCAGGTCGCGCATGAAAGTGTCCTCGTTCAGATTGAGCGCGCGCGCGTAATTCTGAAACTCAGAGCGCGGGTCCGGCGCGACCGTCCATACGCTCTGCTTTTCGTAGAGCATGTCGTGCATCTCCCAGAACTTGCCCTGCATGCCCGCCGCCTCCGCCGCACGCGCCGCATCGTACGCGTGCTTGTGCATCGTCACGAGCGGATTCTGCCGAAAGTCCACGCGCAGGCGCTCGCCGTAGTCCCGCTCGATCTCTTTGAGGACCGGGTAGAGCTGGCCGCAGGGCGGGCATTCAAAGTCGCCGAACTCTTCGAGCAGGACGGGCGCGTTCGCCACGCCTCTGGTATGCGGCGGCTCTGCTCCGGGAGCAGCCATGCTCGCCGGATTGTTCTGCGTCTTGTCCGGCGCGGGCTTCATGGCCCTGTACAGCAGGACGCCGACGACGAATGCGCCGACCAGCACGCCGGCGATAATCAATAAGGGTAGGTTACGTTTCATCTGGCTTCCGGTGCTTTCAGAATTTAACTTCCGCTCGGGAATGATACTGATATAACATCCGTGGCGCAAAACGGAAATGCCAATCGGGATCGGGGGAGGATTGATGAAACTCGCACTCAACGGCGCGACGACGATGCGCGCAGACCTCGCGACAGACATTCGCGTGGCGAGCGAGGCCGGCTTTGACTGTCTGGAAATCTGGGCGGCCAAGCTCAGAAAGTTCCTTGAGACCGGCACGACCGCGGAGCTGAAAAGCATGCTCGACGAGCGCGGCCTGGAGCCGTACAGCATCAATTCCATCGAGCACATCACCTTCCGCGACGAAGCCGGACGGCAACAGCTCCGTGCCGAATGTGAAGAGCTGTGCCGCATCGCTTCAGAGATAAATTGTCCTTATCTGGTCGTCGTGCCGAGCCCCTTGCCGTCGGACCTGAGCCGCGAAGAGGTGACACAGCAGTCTGCGCAGGTGCTGGCAGAGCTGGCGACCATCGCCGGACGCTATGATGTCTCGCTCGCGTTCGAGTTTCTGGGGCAGCCGGATTGCAGCGTGCAGACGCTCGACCACGCCGCAGAGATCGTCCGGCGCGTGGATGACCGGCGCGTCGGTCTGGTCATCGACAGCTTCCATTTTTATGCGGGCGGCTCCAGCCTCGTCTCGATTGACGAGCTGGACGCACAAAGGCTCTTCGTCTTTCATGTCAACGACGCGGAGGATCGCCCGCGCGCGGAGCTGGAAGACAAGCATCGCCTGCTGCCGGGCCTCGGCATTCTGCCCCTGCGAGAAATGTTCGCGGCGCTGCGGCGCATAAATTATGACGGCGTCGTCAGCGTCGAGATCTTTCGCCCCGAATACTGGGCGCGCGACCCTTCGCTCGTCGCGCGCGAGGCCTACGAAGCAGCTTCAAAACTGTAAACCATGCCAAAAACAAGAGTCGGAATAATCG
>JAFBAJ010000556.1 GCA_019247865.1 Acidobacteriota bacterium | reverse complement strand
TCCTGGCGGGCCTTCGTTGGAGCGAAATTCGGGACACTCCGTTAAATAAAGAATTTATCCCGATCCTCATCTACATGAGGGATGTCGAAACGTTTACGGAGATCTATTACAAGGAATTGAGGCGCACGCCGACGGGCAACAATCCGGTCATACGCAGATTCATGGAGCGTTGGAGTGCGGAAGAAGCGGAGCATGGCGAGCTGCTCAATCGTTTTCTGGCAGAGGCCGGGTTCCCCGTGGGCACGAACTGGCAGGCCGCCGCAAAGGCCGCGATCCCGGTCCGTTACACCGTTGAGAATTACCTCGCAGGGATGTTGACCAACTGCTTCGGCCGCTATTTTTCGGGCACGCACATGGTCTGGGGCGCGATCAACGAACTCACCACGCTGCAAGGCTACAGGCGTTTGTGGCAGCTCGCAGCACATCCTGTGCTCGAATATCTGCTGCGCGCGATTGCACGCGAAGAGTCTGCTCACGCAAACTTTTACTGGCACATCGCCCGGCTGCATCTCGAACGCTCGACCTACGCCAGACGGCTGGCGAGATTTACGATCAGCAACTTCTGGACGCCGGTCGGGCAGGGAGCCAAGCCGCAACACGAGACGAACAGGCTGATTCGGACATTGTTCGAGGGGCGTCCGGGCGTCAGCTTTTTCGAGCGCACAGTCAGTCGCCGCATCAAACAGCTTCCGGGCCTCGACGGTCTGAACACGATCAGTGAAACGATTGCCGGGATCGCGCTCGACGAAGAGGCTCCGGAACATATCCTCGCGGGGAATTGGATGAATGCTCCGTCCGGCGGCTGATGCGGTTAGTCACTCGTCCGGCACTATCGGTCACAATTGGCTTTCAGACCTGCGCCGGATGGTCTAGTGTGCCATGCGTATCATCATTGCCGCGCCGGTTTCCTAACGACCGGCGATTACGTTACTATATCGTTATCACAGCTACACAGCTTAAGCTTTAACCGAAAGGTATTGGATCAGACCTTGCTGGCAAAACTCTTTCTCGCGCTGCTCTTAACTCTCTCCTGCGTCTTCGCCGCACACGCTCAATCGAAATCTCATCCGAGCGACAAGTTCAAACAGCTCGGGGACGAATTGCCGACGGCGAACGATTACCGCGCGGCGTCGGGCGCGCCGGGCAGCCGCTACTGGCAACAGCGCGCGGACTACACGATAGATGTCGAGCTGGACGACGCGCGCCAGCGCATCACGGGCAAGGAGACCGTCACCTATCACAATCTCTCGCCGGACACCTTGAGCTATCTCTGGCTGCAGGTGGATCAGAACATCTGGGCGAAGGACTCGGACAGCTACAAGACGATGACCGCGCCGAGCTTCAAGGACTTGCCCTTTCACACGATTGATAATCTGATCGCGCGGCGCGATTTCGACGGCGGCTACAAGATCACCTCTGTCACAGATGCGCGCGGCGCGGCGCTCCCGCACACCATCGTCCAGACGATGATGCGCATAGACCTGCCGCAGCCTCTCGCTCCGGGCGCGTCGGTCGCCTTCTCGGTCGAGTGGAACTACAACATCAACGACCAGAAGCGCATCGGCGGGCGCACGGGCTACGAGTTCTTCAAGGAGGACGGCAACTACTTGTACGAGATCGCGCAGTGGTTTCCGCGCATGGCCGCGTACAACGACGCGTCCGGCTGGCAGCACAAACAGTTTCTCGGCTCCGGCGAGTTCACACTGGAGTTCGGCAACTACCGCGTCCGCATCACTGTGCCCGACGATCACATCGTCGCCGCGACCGGCGTCCTGCAAAACCCGCAGGAGGTTCTGACGCGCGCACAGCGCGAGCGTTTGGAGCAGGCACGGACGGCGAAGCAGCCGGTCTACATCGTCACGCCCGCCGAGGCCAAAGCCAACGAGTCTAGCAAGCCGCGCGGCAAGAAGACGTGGGTCTTCTTCGCCGACAACGTGCGCGATTTCGCCTTCGCTTCGTCCCGAAAATTCATGTGGGACGCGCAGCTCCATGATGTGGGCGGCAATCGAGTGATGGCGATGTCCTATTTCCCTAAGGAGGGCAACCCGCTCTGGGAAAAATACTCGACGCACGCCATCATGCACACGCTCAACGTCTACTCGCGCTACACCTTCAACTATCCGTATCCGGTCGCCATCTCGGTCAACGGCCCCGTCGGCGGGATGGAATATCCGATGATCTGCTTTAACGGGCCGCGACCGGAGACCGACGGCACGTACTCCGAGAGCACCAAGCACGCGCTGATCTCGGTCGTGATACACGAGGTCGGCCACAACTTTTTCCCGATGATCGTCAACTCGGACGAGCGCAACTGGACGTGGATGGACGAGGGCCTGAACACGTTCCTGCAATACCTGGCCGAGCAGGAGTGGGAGCGCGGCTATCCTTCTCGTCGCGGCGAGCCTAAGAACATCACCGAGTACATGGCGAGCGAGAACCAGGTGCCGATCATGACGCAGTCCGATTCGGTTTTGCAGTTCGGCAACAACTCGTACGGCAAGCCTGCGACCGCGCTCAACATCCTGCGCGAGACAGTGCTGGGACGAGAGCTCTTCGATTACGCTTTCAGGGAATACGCGCGGCGCTGGAAGTTCAAGCGGCCGTTGCCCGCAGACTTTTTCCGCACGATGGAGGACGCTTCGGGCGTCGACCTAGACTGGTTCTGGCGCGGCTGGTTCTATTCGACAGACCACACGGACATCTCCATCGAGCACGTACGCCTCTACACGATTGACACGCGCGATCCGGAAGTCGAGAGGGAGCGCGCACGTCAGGAGAAAGCGGCGCAGCCCGAAACCCTGTCTGACCAGCGCAACAAGAGCCAGACCAAGCGCGTCGAGCAGTTCCCGACGCTCAACGATTTCTATAACACTTACGACGAGTTCAAAGTGACTGCGAGCGACCGCGAAGAGTTTCAGAAATATCTCGAAACCCTAACCGAAGATGAGCGCGCGATGCTCAAGCTGGGGC
This sequence comes from Acidobacteriota bacterium, assembly GCA_019247865.1. Lineage (GTDB taxonomy): Bacteria > Acidobacteriota > Blastocatellia > Pyrinomonadales > Pyrinomonadaceae > JACMLC01. Next base: position 7,345 of record JAFBAJ010000556.1, on the reverse strand, counting down.
TCAACTTCTACGTCATCGAGCTGAAGAACGTCGGCGGTCTCGTGATGCCGGTCATCCTGCAAATTGATTACACGGACGGGACGACGGATGAGCTGCGCATCCCGGCTGAAATTTGGCGCTACGATAACTTCAACGTCCAGAAGCTCATCATGACGAACAAGGAGATCAAGTCCATCGCGCTCGACCCGCACCTGGAAACGGCGGACGTTGAATTGGAGAACAACTTCTTCCCGCGCCGTCCGGTCAAGTCACGCTTCCAGCTCTTCAAGGAAGAGAAGAAACTGAATCCGATGCAGGAGCTTGAGAAGAAGCCCCTGCCTCCGGCGACGACGCAGCCATGAGGAAAAAGCTTTACATCTTGACAGGGATACTGTCGCTCCTGCTGGCTTCGAGTTCTGCGCAGGCCGCGCCGCCGCACACTTTTCACACGAGCCTGATGCAGCTCGAATACAACGCGGAAGAACAGTCTGTCGAAGTGGCTTTGCAGGTCTACGTGCATGACCTGGAGAACATGCTGAGCCATCGCGCGGGCAAGCAGGTGCGGCTGGATAAGACGCCGGAGGCCGCGACGCTGACGCTCGCTTACGTGAACGAGTCGGTTAATCTGAAGAACCGCGAAGGGCAGACGCGCGCTTTCACGTGGGTCGGGATGGAGCCGGAGGCGGACGCCGTCTGGCTCTACGTCGAAACGAAGATGCCGGAGGGATTGGATGGCGCACAACTGCGCGACCGTCTCTTCTTCGAGATGCTGGACGATCAGGTCAATCTCGTACACCTCAAATTCGCCGGGAAGAAGGCCGATCTGGTGTTCAAGGTCGGGGATGAGTTCAAGGCTATTTCATAAGTCTCACGCAAAGGCGCAAAGGCGCGAAGATTAAGAAGCGCGAGGGCAAGCAGCACGCAAACCTCTTCGCGCTTTTTCTTCGCGCCTTTGCGCCTTTGCGTGAAATTGTTTTTATTTCAATTTCCGCACAAAGGGGAGCAGAACGAACAGGAGCGCCGCTCCGATGAGCGCGGTGACGCCGAGCCCCATGAAGAGCTTGAACAGCACGCCTGCATCATCCTGATAAAATCCCGCCATCGTTCCAGCCAGGTAATTGCCTAAGGCCGCCGCCAGAAACCAGACGCCCATCATCGAGCCGACCAGGCGCGCGGGCGAGAGCTTGGTCACAGTGCTGAGGCCGACCGGGCTCAGGCACAGCTCGCCGATGGTGTGTATGAAGTAGAGCGCGATGAGCCACAAGGGACTCACCTTGCCGCTCCCGATAAAGAGCGAGGCGGCGGAGATAACGAACATCCCGACGCCGACGAACAGAAGGCCGAAAGAGAACTTGGCCGGGCTCGACGGTTGCCTGCGGCCCATGCGCAGCCAGAGGATAGAGAAGAGCGGCGCGAGCGTCAGAATGAAGACCGAGTTGACCGACTGAAACCAGCTCGACGGAAAATTGAAGCCGAAGAATTCCGTCCGCGTGTGTCTCTCCGCGAAGAGATTAAAGCTCGTCCCCGCCTGCTCGAATGACATCCAGAAGAGGATCGAGAAGAAGCAGAGCAGACAGACGACCAGCAGCCGTCGCTTGTCTTCACTCGTCAAGGGCTGGCGGGGCGCGTGTGCGGCTTGAACCGTATCTCGCGCCGGGCGTCCGCCGACGTGCGCCAGCCGCCCGCGATGCGCGACGTATTGAATGAGGCCGAGCGTCATCCCGACGCCAGCCATCGCAAAGCCCAGATGCCAACTGATGCGCTGTCCTATGTAGCCGCAGATGAGCGGCGCGAACATCGCTCCCAGATTGATGCCCATGTAAAAGATTGAGAAGCCGCTGTCGCGGCGCGGGTCGTCTTCCTTGTAGAGCTTGCCGACCATGACCGAGATGTTTGGCTTCAGGAGCCCCGTCCCGATGACGATCAGCACCATCCCCGCGTAAAAGGCCGGGAGCGCCTGAAGCGCCATCGAGAAATGGCCCGCGGCGATGATGATGCCGCCGAGGAGGACTGCCAGTCGCGCTCCCAACAGGCGGTCGGCCAGCGCGCCGCCGAAGATGTTCGTGAAATAGACCGCGCCGGTGTAGAGGCCGTAGATGCGCGCGGCCTTGCCGGTATCAAAGGTCAGGCCGCCCTCACTCGCAGGCGCGACCATGTAGAGCACGAGCAGCGCGCGCATCCCGTAATAGCTGAAACGCTCCCACATCTCCGTCAGGAACAGAGTGGTCAATGCCGCCGGATGTCCGGCGATGCTCGACGCTTGGATGTTGTCCTCATAGACGGCCGGCTCGGCTGTCGCGGGAATCGTCTGCACACTCATCTTGAACTTTCTCCTCTGAGACGGACTGCGGGGAGACGCGCGCGCAGAGTAGAAGCAAGGCCGCAGGTGTGCCAATCGTTTTTCCGCGAAGTGGTTAAAGCAGGGCGCGAGATGTCACCATGAGGCGCGAAATGTTTCAAAAAGAAGTCTCACGCAAAGGCGCAAAGACGCAAAGAAAGACTTTAGGTTCTTCTTTGCGTCTTTGCGCCTTTGCGTGAGACTGTTTTTTACCGGCTCTCGAAGAGGCGCTTGTGGCGGCTGCGGCTCATGCTGAGTTCCGTGCCGTCGTGGAGGAGGACTTTGTACTTGCGGTGAAACCAGGGAATGATCTCGCGTATGCTGTTGATGTTGACGAGGTAGGAGCGGTGTATGCGCAGAAACTGTTTCGGGTCGAGCCGCTTGGCTAAGGAAGAGATGGCTTCGTGATGCACTACACGCGGCTCTCCGGAGACGTGCAGCGAGACGTATTTGTCCTCGGCCTTGATCCAGTCAATCGAAGAGACTTTCAGCAGCCGTTCGCGGTCGTGCTCTTTGACGAGCAGGAACTCCGTGCGCTCTTCACGCGATGGTTCGTGGCCGGCTGGAGGGCCGCCTTTGAACTCTTCCAGAAGCGAGATGATGTGCGCGTAGCGTGCCGCGAGCTGTTCCGTGCGGAGGCTGCGCTTGGCCTGCGCGAGCGCGGCCTGAAAGCGCGCCTCGTCGTAGGGCTTGAGGAGGTAATCAATCGGATGCAGGTCGAAGGCGCGGAGGGCGTATTCGTCATAGCCTGTGACGAAGATGACGAGCGGCATCTTCGTTTCGTCGACGAGCGCCAGCGCCTCGAAGCCGTTGATGCCCGGCCGCATCTCGACATCCAGAAAGACCAGGTCGGGATGGTGCGCCTGAATGGCTTCGACGGTTTCGCGCCCGCTCGCGCACTCGCCGATGACCTCTATCTCCGGGTCTTCTTCGAGCAGTCGTCGCACGCGCCGCCGCTCTTTCGGCTCGTCATCCACGATCAGCGTGCGTATCTTCTCCTGCATCAGCTTGAGAGGGCGGCGGGCTCGACCTGTGCCGCCGCGATGAGAGGTATTTCGAGCGTTGCGACAGTCCATTCGTCCGTCGTGCGTCGCAGGTCGAACGTATAATCCGCGCCGTACGCGCTCTTCAGGCGTGCGCGCGTGTTCGTCAGGCCGAAGCCTTCGCTGTGGTCGCCGGCGTGCTGCCAGCTCTCGCCGTTGTCTCTGATCTCTAAATGAAGTTTGTCGCCCTCGCGTTTGCCTGAGACGACGATCCGCACCTGTCCGAAGCTCTGGCGGACGCCGTGCTTGATGGCGTTCTCGATGATGGGCTGGAGGATCAGGTTCGGCACCTGCGCGCCGAGCACGTCCGGCTCCAACTCATAGCTGACCTGTAGACGCTCTTCGAGCCGCACCTGCTCGATCTCCAGATAGCGACGCAGGAAATCCAGCTCCTCTTCCAGCGTGACCGTCTGCGCCGCTGAGCTTTTGAGCGTCAGGCGCAGAAAATCGCCGAGCCGCGCCAGCATGCGGTCTGCGGCCTTCACGTCTTCATTCAACAGCGCGGAGATGGAGCTGAGCGTGTTAAAGAGAAAGTGCGGCTGGAGCTGCATCCGCAAGACCTGTAGCTGAGCCTGCGTCAGCTCGGCCCTGAGGCGCGAGGTGCGCGCCTCTGCTCCACGGTTGGCAGCGTAGTTGATGAGGTTGATGCCGAGCAGTATCACGCCATAGGTCATCAAGCCGGTCGGCAGGTTGTACAACAGGAGCGCCGGTTTGAGGAAAGGCAGCTTCGCGCCCATCGCTGTTTGGATGAGCCAGATGATCGAATAATAGATGACGCGATGCACGATGGTGAGCAGCAACCCGGCCGACAGGCTGAGGAGCAGGTTTCGAGGCCAGTTGTCGCGCCCGAGCGGGAAACGGCGCGCGAGCAGGTAGATCAACGGCGACAGCAGCGCCCACGTCGGCCAGTAAACCAGGTCCCATGACAACATGCTCCAGAATGAATCCAGAGACCGGTAATAGTCCCGGAGCATGTCCCGGAAGACGTAGTCGTTGACGCTGAAAGAGAGCCCCAGCAGCGTCAATCCCACGAACAGCAAACCCCAGATGAGCCAGCCACGCTTTCGCATCACTCAAGCCTTTTACAAGCTCTCAGCCACGTTTGCAAGCTGATGCAAGAAAGGGTGGCTCTCTTCGTTCAGACGGCGAGTTATTGTGGCGACTGCTCGAAAGGAGATGCGAGAGATGAAAAAGGCCATGATTCTGCTGTTTCTGTTCGGGGCGAGCACGCTGGCGCTGTCCCTGTTTGGTGCGCCGGCGAAGAAGGTCTGGGCGCATATCGGCGCGCCCGCGCCCTTGCACGCGCTGCCCGCGCCGCCGGAGCCGCCGGAGCCGCCCGTCGTCAACGCGCAGGGCTTCGACATCGAAGTGCTCATCAACGGCATTCCGCTGCCGGAGTATTACGCGCGCGGCCGGAGCTACGTAGAGGCGCAGGAGGGCATAGAGTACGAGCTGCGCATACGCAATCCGCTCGGCGTGAGGGTCGCGGCCGCGCTGGCTGTGGACGGGCTCAACACGATAGACGCGCGCCGCACGTCGGCCGCGAATGCCAGCAAGTGGGTGATAGAGCCTTACGGGACGATCACCATCAGCGGCTGGCAGATGAGCTCTGCGCGCGCGCGCCACTTCTATTTCACGACCGAGCGCGAATCCTACGGCGCGAAGCTGGGACAGACCTCGAACCTCGGCGTCATCTCGGCGGTCTTCTTCCGCGAGCGTCGCCCGGCCGTCGTCGTGCAGCCGCGCCGGGGCCGCGATTATGATGATGGAGTTGGCGAGAGTGCGGATGAGAGTAGGGCCCCTGCGCCGAATGCAGGAGCTGCGAAAGAGCCGAGCAGCAATCGCAGCTCGCAAAGTAAGTCCGAAGCTTATCCCGCGCCGGATGACGATTACGCTGCGACGGGCATCGGGCGCAACGTGCGTCACGACGTGCGCTGGATCAACCTCGATCTGGAAGACCGCGCGACGGCCGAAGTGACCCTCCGTTACGAATTCCGCGCGGCGCTGGTCAGGCTCGGCGTCAACCCGCGCCCCTATCCGTACCCGGACCCGGGCACGCTCCGGCGGCGCGAAAGAGCGCGCGGCTTTGAAGACAGTCGCTACAGTCCTGAGCCTTAAAACCCCGGACTCGGGTGAAGCAGCAAAACGTAAGAAGCTCACGCAAAGGCGCAAAGACGCAAAGGAAAGCATTCCAGCTCTTCTTTGCGTCTTTGCGCCTTTGCGCGAAACTGCTTTCCAGAATTAAGTTCTGAAACTGACACACTACCAAATTGTTCTATCGCTTACCCTTGCGTTAAGATACCGGTGTCCCTCAAACCGGTCGGACTGGCTCGGCAGGCCGACATCTCCTTTTGCCTACCAGAGCACAGAGTCCGTAACGATTCATTTTGAGATAGGGGAAGATTGATGAGAACACTGCCTCGCTTCATTTTTGGCTTGAGCAAGCCGTTTGCGGTCAGCTTGTTGGCGACGCTGCTCTGGTGCGCAGGACTGCCGCACAGGGCTTTGGCTGCGGACGTGATTCTGGATTACAGGTTCGGCACGAGCGGCACCGTGATCAAACCTCTGGAAAGCATCGGCAGAGACATGGCGCTCCAGGCGGACGGCAAGATAGTCGTCGTGGGGGAGCGCGCGTTTCCCAACGGAGGATTTGTGCTCGCGCGTTACAACCCGGACGGCAGCCTCGATCCAACCTTCGGGACGGGCGGAATTCCCGGAGTTGTGGTGACGATCTTTCCGAATCAGAGCCAGTACTCTGGAGCCAACACGTTGTTGATTCAGCCGGACGGCAAGATTCTGGCGGGCGGTTACGTCCGCACGACTCCGACCACTGACGGCTACGATTTCGGGCTGGCGCGCTACAATCCGAACGGGACGCTCGACACGAGCTTCGGGACGGGCGGCACGGTCACGACCGATTTCGCTACCAAGTCGGATCAAATGCTTGATATGGCCCTGCAACCGGACGGCAAGATCGTCTGCGTCGGCTCGGCCTACTACGTCAACCAGCAGCAGCAATACGAGCTGGCGATGGTGCGTTACAACAGCAACGGCACGGTGGACACTGGCTTCGGAACCGCTGGCAAAGTCAATTCGAACACTACCTGGGGCGAGAGGGCAACATCCATCGTGTTAAGGCCGGACGGAAAAATCTGGGTCGGCGGTCAGATCATCAATCTGAACACGATCTGGGACATGGCGGTCGCGCGCTACAACAGCGACGGCAGCGTGGACGCGAGTTTCGGCACGGGCGGCCTCATCAGCTTCGACCGTGGCACGAGCGACGATGGTGTGAAAGACCTGTTGCTGCAACCGGACGGCAAGCTCGTCGTGACCGGAGTGGGCGCGCACCTCGTCATTGTTCGACTGAATGAAGACGGCACGCCTGACCCAACCTTTATCGGCCCCCCGGCCAATGAGAACCTGAGCCCGGAGGACATCAAGCTCCAGGCTGACGGCAAGTTCCTCGTCGGAGTTACCATCAACAGCGATTTCGGGTTGTTGCGTTTGAATAGCGACGGGACGCTCGACACGACCTTCGATGGAGACGGTCGGGCGAGCGCAAATCTCGGCGGCTTCAATCCGACGACCGATAACGTGGCCGCCATCGCCATCCAGCCCGACGGCAAGATCGTGGTCGCAGGAGCTTCGGGCGGCTATATTTCAGGTAGTAGCTTCATAGGGTTCGCGCTGGTGCGTTTCCAGACGACCGCGCGGCCTCCCGCTGTTCCCTACGACTTCGACGGCGACGGCAAAGCAGACCTCGGCGTCTTCCGACCGTCCAACGGCAGCTGGTACGTGCGCCAGAGCTCGAATGGCGCGCTCTCCGGCTTCAAGTGGGGCGCGGCGGGCGATCTGCCTGAGCCTGCGGACTTCGACGGCGACAGCCGCAACGACTTCGTCATCTTCCGCAACGGGGCCTGGTACATCGTCAACTCATTCGACTCGACGATACGTGGCGCGCAGTTCGGCACCACCGGAGACA